>CAKOQV010000003.1 GCA_934101345.1 uncultured Bacilli bacterium | reverse complement strand
ATATCTTTAGTTATTTTATGTATATAATACTTTCTAGCATTAGCTAGTTTACTATGAAGAACTGCTAGTTCTTTTTTGCATTTATAGTAATTTTTACTACCTTTTTCTTTTCTAGATAGTTCTCTTTGTTTTCTTTTTATTCTTTTTTCATATTTATCTATATATTTATTATTATCATAGGTTGTTCCATCTGATAAGGTTAATAACTTCTTTATACCTAAATCTATCCCTACAATAGTTCTATGATTTATTTCTGGTACTTTATCATACATTTCATATAAAACAGATACATAATATTTACCATTTGCTTCTCTTGATATAGTAGCACTTTTTATTTTACCGTTAATATTATCTGTATTTCTATATCCTCTAATTTTTACACATTTTAATTTTGGTAATTTTATTTGTCTATTAGTTAAATCTAACTCTATATTACAATATTCTTTATCTTTATAGTTATTATATACAGCAGTGGTATTATAACTGTTTCTATTATATTTACTCTTAAACTTAGGGTATCCACCTGTTTTATTAAATAGTTTTTTATAAGCATTATCTAAATTAAATAGAGATTCTCTTATTACAATACTATCTATTTCTTGTAGAAATACTGTATCATACTTTAAAGTACTAGTATAATCTTTTATATTGGTATAGGCACTTACATAGCCATTATTTTTCATCTTATTTAGGTAGTGATTATATACATATCTACTACTTCCAAAAGTTTTATTTATTAATTCTATTTGCTTATTATTAGGATATAATCTAAACTTATATGCTTTGTACATAACCTCACCACCTTACGAATAAATGATATCACATGCCTAAAATATTGTCAATATATTTTCATACAATTGTTCGTTTATTTTTCTAATAAAAATTATCTTTATTTTCAGTAATTAAAATGTTATAATAATATCAAGAAGGTAGTTATAGAATGAGCACATAAATGATATCTAAAAAATAGTAGGTAATTTATGCGTGTCACAAGAAAGACTTGTACTTTCGTAACTACTTGTAAACATTTTTAAATAAGTGAGATTCAGTCTCAATTTTAGTCGTACATCAAAATAGTACTAGTTAAGTCTCAAGTTCCTATTACATAAAAAACTTAAGATTAGTTCTTAAATCTTAAGTTTTCATTTGATATATTAAATAGCATTCCAATTAATATCATATATGAAAGTAAAGATGATCCTCCATAAGATATAAAAGGAAGTGTAATACCCATTATAGGAAGTAATCCAATAGTCATACTAATATTATGTATCTGCTGAAAGAGTAATACAGCAATTATTCCACCAGTAAGTAGTTTATCATTATTATTATAAGATTTACCACCTAGTTTAACAATATTAATATCAAAATATACAATAAGAGATAGTAGTGCTATTACTCCAACAAAGCCAAAATTTGAAGCAAATACTGCAAAAATAAAGTCTGTTTGCATTTCAGGAAAATATATTGGAGTATGATTAAATCCATGTCCAAATAGTCCTCCAGAACCAATCGCAGTAAGTCCATTAGTAAGCTGTAGACCACTAGAACTAGACCAATTAAGTATTCTATCCATTCGGTAAAAGAAACTAGTACCAAATATCTTAATAAATAAATCTTGTTTTAAAAAGTATAGTCCTAAGAACATACCACCAAGTACTACAATAGTACCAATAGTAATAATAAACCATCTACTTTTAAAACCACCTACAAAAAGCATTACAATAGTAATAATAAAATAAATAAGAACGGCACCAGTGTCAGGTTCAATAAAAGTTAATATTGAAGGTATACCAACAACCACAAGTACTTTAATTAAAAACTTAAATTCTTCCCCAACATCATTACTTCTTCTTTCTTCATTGAAATCATTTATCATTCTTGATAAAGTAATTATTAAAAATATTTTCATAAACTCTGACGGCTGAAAACTACCTATATATGGAATAATAAACCAGCACCTTGCATTATTAATAGGTTTACCTAAAAATAATACCAGTATCAGGAGAACAACACCAACTATATAAAATATATAAGCATTATTATAAAGGAATTTATTACCAAATAGCATCATAACATAAGCAATAGCAAATCCCAGTAGATACCAGAGCCCCTGTTTAATAAATAAGTTTTGATAATCACTAGCCAGTAAATCTCTTGTACAATATATAGTAACAATGCTAATAATAGCAAATAATATAATTGGTATTAAAATACAATTTTCTACTTTAAATTTTGATTCTTTTTTCATCTAATCAACTCTCTCTTTAATATAATACCACAAAAAAATAAAATAATAAATATATAATAGTATCATATAATAAATTAGAGGTGAATATCATGAAAGAATTACCAAAAATGTATCATAATAGCATAGATAAAAATATTAATAATAATGAAAAAATATTTTCTACCATGTATAATAATGATATAGAAGTAAGGAGTACAAATAACTTTATTAACAATAAAAATAATTATACAGTAGAACAAAAAATATATAATATATTTAATTCTCCTAATTATATTTATAAAATAGATGTTATTATTGTTACTGATAAAGGAAAAGATAAAAAGAGAATAGTAGGTAAAACAAAAACCAATTTAATTACTATGGATAATGAATATATCCCAATTAATATTATTAGAGATATTTATATTGATAATTAGCTATCATTCTAAATATATAAATATAGCTTATATATAATAGATATGTAGATATATTATTTTGAGACTTAATGGCTCAAAATAACACTATGAGACTAATGACTCATAGTGAAATAACTAAAAAGAAGTTATAATACGACTTCTTTTTTATAATAATTTGTGGTATTATTATATTACAGGTGATCATTATGAATAGAGTATTTTTAAAATTAGGACCAATTACCATCTATTGGTATGCAGTATTAATAGTATTAGCAATTTGTATAGGAATATACTTTTCCACCAAAGAAGCCAAAAAGAATGGCTTAGGAAGAGATTTCTTAATGGATCTAATATTCTATGTAATACCAATAGGTATACTAGGAGCAAGATTATATTATGTAATATTCAATTTCTCAGTATTTAAAGATAATCTATTAGATATATTCAAAATATGGGAAGGTGGTCTAGCCATATATGGAGCAGTAATCTCTGGTATAATATTCGTAGTATACTATTGCAAAAAACATAGTAAAAACATCTTATTAACTATCGACACAATAGTACCATATCTAATATTAGGTCAAGCAATTGGTAGATGGGGTAACTTCATAAATAAAGAAGCTCATGGAGCAGTAACCACTCTAGGACACTTAAAAAGTTTACATCTCCCAAACTTCATAATAAACGGTATGTATATTAACGGTAACTACTATATACCAACATTTCTATATGAATCATTATGGTGTCTTTTGGGATTTATAGTATTATTAATTATCAGAAAGAAAGATAAATATAAACATAATGGCTTATTAGTAAGTTTCTACTTTATATGGTATGGTATAGGTAGATTATTTATTGAAGGATTAAGAACAGATAGCCTATATTTAGGAATATTCAGAATAAGTCAGATCGTATCAATTATACTTATATTAATAGGTATAACAGGAATTATCTATATAAGGAGGAAGTCATGGAAAAATACAAAGTAGTAATAGTAGGAGCAGGAATAGCCGGTATGAGTGCCGCAATTAATCTCAAAAGAGCAGGCATAAACCTATTAATAATAGAAAATAACGCTCCAGGAGGAACACTAAATTATATACCAAATATTGAAAATTATCCCGGTTTTGAAAGCATATCAGGCCCAGATCTAGCTATGAATATATATAACCAAGTAAATAATCTAGATATAAAAATAAAATCTGCAAATATCAGTGATATAGATTTAGATAAAAAGATAATTAATAATGACATAGAATTTGAATATCTAATAATAGCTACCGGTAGAAAAAGTAGAACTCTAAATCTACATAATGAAAAAGAATTACTTGGAAGAGGAATAAGTACTTGTGCCCTATGTGATGGAATGTTCTATAAAGAAAAGAATGTTATCGTTGTCGGAGGTGGAAATTCTGCTTTAACAGAAAGTCTATACCTATCCAATATCTGTAAAAAAGTAACCATCATCATAAGAAAAAATAACTTTACCGGAGATAAATACCTAATAGATAGAGTGGGTAATAAAAAGAATATCAAAGTAATAAATAATAGCAATATCATAAGCTATAACACTAAGAATAATATCCTAGTATCAGTAACACTAGATAACAAAAAGAAAGTCAAGACAAATGGAGTATTCTTAGCCTTAGGTGGAACACCAAATAGCAACCTCTTCAATGTTGAAAAAGAAAATGATTATATCTTAGTAAATAATAAATATGAAACAAATATTCCCTATGTATATGCCATAGGAGATGTAATAAAAAAAGACTATTACCAACTTACTACTGCTGTCTCAGATGCCGTAATAGCCTCAAATAACATCATAAGAATAAATAAGTAATATACTCATATGTTAAAGTAAGAAAAGACATTCAAGAGATATTTACATTAATAAAAAATAATGATATAATTTATGTATAGTATGAAAGGAGAATGAATATGGAACCAAATTCAATAATAATCATTATAATAGTAGGAGTAGTATTACTATTAGTCTTTTATGTAATAGGAGTATATAACAAATTAGTTAATGCCAGAAACAAAGTAAAAGATCAATTTGCTCAAATAGATGTACAACTAAAAAGAAGAAGTGATATGATACCAAATCTAGTAGAAACAGTAAAAGGTTATGCTAAACACGAAGAAAATACCTTCAAGGAAGTAGTTGAAGCCAGAAACAAGATGACCACCGCAGGTAATATCAATGAAGAATTAGAAGCATCAAACGCTGTAACAGGAGCTCTAAATAAATTATTTGCTTTATCTGAATCATATCCAGAACTTAAGTCAAACGAAAATTTCTTATCTCTTCAAAAAGATTTAAAAGAAACCGAAGACAAATTAAGTTATGCCAGACAATTTTATAATGATTCTGTCTTAATGTACAACAACACAAGAGAAAAATTTCCATCAAATATCATAGCTAACATATTTGGATTTAAGGAAATTGACTTCTTTAAAACTACTGAAAAAGAAAAAGAAGTACCAAATGTTAAATTTTAGGACTAGTATAGTCCTTTTTTGATAGGAGATATTATGAAAAGATTTTATTTATTAATTCTTGTTATTATATTATTAACACCAAGAATTATTTCTGCAAATGAAATAAAAAATATTGATATGAATATTTATGTAGATAATAATGGCACTGCTCATGTAACAGAAGTATGGGATGCCAATCTAAATGAAGGCACTGAAGGATATAAACCATATTATAACTTAGGTAATAGTGAAATAACTAACTTTAAAGTAAGATTAGATGATAAAGAATTTACATTTAACAATAATTATGATATAGATGCTTCTTTTGAAGATAAAAAATACACAAATGGATTTCATTATATAAATAATGGTATCGAGTTATGCTTTGGTATCAGTAAATATGGAGATAATACTTATTATCTTTCTTATGATATCAGTAACTTTGTAGTCAAAACAAGCGATGATTATCAAATGATATATTGGACATTATTCCCACATAACTATAGATTTAGTCCAAATAATGTCAAAATTAAAATATATAGTGATTTTAAATATTCAGACACATTAGAAGTATGGGGTTATGGAAAGTATGGCACTCCATGCTATGTATCTGATGGAAGAATAGAAATAATACCTGACGGAAGAATTTCAAGTAATGAATATTTAGCTATATTAGTAAAATTTCCCAAAGACACTTTTAATTTAAATGTTGTATCAGACAAAACATTTGATGATTATTTAAGCATAGCCAATGAAGGAAGTAAAAAATATAAAAATTATAGTTCAGTTATAGATACAATTATTTCTATTATATCCATTACATTACCATTTTCAATAGTAGTCGCAGCAGCTATAGCTTCAAAAATAAATAGTTATGGTTATATAAATAATAAAAAAATCAATAAAAAGAATACCCCTTTCTTTAGAGAAATACCATGCAATAAAGATATATATTATGCTAATACATTAACTAACTTAAATAAAAATCTATTTTCTACATATAAAGAAACCAATATTTTTGGAGCAATTATACTAAAATGGATTAAAGAAAATAAAATAAAATTTATAACTACTACTAAAGGTATGGTTAACAAAGAAACTAGCAGTATAGATTTAACATTAAATCCAAGTTTTGATAATGCATTAGAAACAGAACTATTTGATATGATGTATGAAGCTAGTAATGATGGTATATTAGAAACTAAAGAATTAGAAAAATGGTGTAAAAGCAATTATAGTAGATTTTTTAATCTATTCAAAAAAATGGATAAAGTTGAGTTAGAAAAACTAAAAAGTAACAATCATATACATAAGAGAACAAGTAAAGAAGAATGTAAACGTAAAAATGTAATGGATGATACTATATATGAAGATAGTACAAAATTATATGGCTTAAAATTATATTTAAATGAATTTTCCAGTATTAATACCAAAGAAGTAATGGAAGTACAGTTATGGGATGAATACTTAATGTTTGCTTATATATTTGGTATTGCTGACAAAGTAGCAAAACAACTAAAAAATTTATATCCTGAAGTAATTAACAATTATGATGTAGATTTTAATACACTTCTATATATAAATTACATTAGTACAAGAAGTGTAAATGCTGCAAATAGTGCAAGAGCAAAAGCAGAATCATATTCCTCTGGTGGAGGTGGCTTTTCTTCCGGTGGCGGAGGAGGAGGTTCCTTCGGAGGAGGAGGTGGCGGAGGTGGTTTCCGCTGATGAGTACATATATAACAATAAAAAGTATAGTATAGAGATAGTTAGAAAAAATAATAAAAATACCTATCTTAGAGTAAAAAATAACAAAATAGTAGTAAGTACTAATTACTTTACTACAAAAAAGCAAATAATAAAATTAATTAATGACAATACAAATTTTATTAATAAAGCTTTAGATAAAAATATTAAGAAACAAAATGATGATACTTTTAAATTATTTGGTAATAGTTATGATATAATATATGGTCCATTTGATACAGAAATAGGAGAAGACAAAATATATACTAAAGATGAAAAATCATTTAACAAATATTTTACTAAATACATAAGCAATATATATAGTCAAAGATTAGATTATTGGTATAATATATTTGAAGAAAATATACCATATCCACATCTAAAAATTAGAAAAATGACTAGTAGGTGGGGAGTATGTAATATTAAGAATCATAATGTTACACTAAATTCAGAACTATCTAAATATGATATTAATGCCTTAGATTATGTCATAGTACATGAATTATCTCATTTTATTCATCATAATCACTCTAAAGATTTTTGGCTTCTAGTAGGTAAATATTATCCTAACTATAAGAATATTAGAAAAATGTTAAGAAATTAATATAAAGTAGACAAGTTCTACTTTTTTTATTCCTATCGTGCCTGTAGTCACTCAAGGTTTTCTAATGCCTAAGGTCATTAGAAAAAAGTTTAGAGCCTATAGTCTCTAAACTTAAGTATTATTTATTTAGTTCTTTTTAAAGTATATGCATTTTTAGAAATTTTTTCTAGTCCTTCATCTTGTGGTAACTGTAGTCCCCATATTGATAAATAATTAGTATAATCATTGCACTCATTAATTTGTTTAATAAATTTCTTAGCTTCTCTTAATGCCTTTTTGTCATTTTTATTTTCTAAATAAATTGAAACATCTTTAATAACATCAAACCAGCCTCCACCATTATGAATAGCTCTAAATTCTTTTGCCAATAAATAGGTTATAACATAACTATGATTTTTAAAATATATGTTTTTAGTTTCTAATTTGTCTACAGTCATATGATATTTAGATTTACCAATATAATATTCATCTATACTTTGAGAAGCCTCTTCAGTTTTTCATAATATTCCTCCTATAACAATTTAATATTGTAGCAGATTTACACTTTTTTGTAAACCATAATTATTATTAAAATTATAAAATAGCTAGCCTGTATTATTGTCATAATATAAAAAATATTGTATAATTAACTAGGAGGCTAACATGATAAAGGTAGAAAATATATCAAAAAAATTTATTAAAGAAATAAAAAATAAAGAAAAAATAGAGTTCTATGCAGATAAAGATATTACTTTTGAAGCAAAAGATGGAGAGATACTAGGTATCCTTGGCCCTAATGGAGCAGGAAAAACAACATTACTTAGAATGATATCTGGTATTATGACTCCTTCCAGTGGTACCATTACCATTGATAACTTAAACTATAAAGATAATGAATTAGAAATCAAGAAAAGAATATCTTTTTTAACAGGAAATACCAAATTATATAAAGATCTATCAGCTTATGAATTACTTACTATGTGTGGTGAATACTATGGTTTAAGTACAAAAGAAATAAATAATAGAATAAAAGACTTAACAGATAGATTTAAAATGAAAGACTTTTTATATCAAAGAATAAGCTCTTTATCTACTGGACAAACACAAAGAGTATCAATAGCCAGATGCTTAGTACATAACCCTAAATACTATATTTTAGATGAACCCACTAGCGGACTAGACATCATATCTAGCAAAGTAATATTAGATACCATCAAAGAAGAAAGAGAAAAAGGAAACTGTATTTTATATTCAACTCATTATATGGAAGAAGCAGATACTATATGTGACCAAATAATATTTATAAATAAAGGTAAAATTATTGCTACGGGTACTCCAAGTGAAATAAAAAAGAAAGCAAATACCAATAATTTAAGAGATGCCTTTTTTGCATTAGCGGGTGATAGTGATGAATAATATAAAAATAACTATAAAAAAAGAATTAAGATCTGTAATAAGAGATAAAAAATCATTACTTATGATGGCACTAACTCCATTATTTATTCCAATATTTGTAATATTAATGTCTTATATGTATGAAACACTAACCAGTGATACTAAAGAAACAAAATATCAAGTAGGAGTAAATTATAATTTAAGTACTACCGAAAAAGAATTATTAAGTCCTGATATAGAAGTAACTAAATATAATAGTCAAAAAGACATGGAGGAAGCCTATAAAAAAGATAACATTATAGCCTATATCACTAAAGAAAATAATAGCTATAATATATATGCTAATAGTAAAACAGAAGATGGTAGTATAGTTCTAATGCATATAACAAATTATTTAGATAGTTATAATAATTATCTAGGGCAAAATTACTTATTAGAAAATAACATTGATATAAGTAAAGTATATAATAACATTAACTATACTACAAATGAATTAAAAGGAGAATCAATGTTTGCTAGTGAAGTAGTTTTAATGGCTATTACTTTCACAATAATGGCTATAACACTATCAAGTATCTATGCCTCAACCGATAGTACCGCTGGTGAAAAAGAGCGTGGTACCCTAGAGACAATTCTTACATTTCCAATAGCAAGAAAAGAATTAATATTAGGCAAATACTTCTCAATATGCATATCTGGTATTATCACCATGTCAATAGGAATAATCTTATCCATAATATCATTATTTTTTGTAAAAAATAACTTTACTATCTATGATAATGTCGTATTTAATATAACTCCTATCACAATAGTTTTAACTATCATCATATTACTATTTTATACACTATTCATATCAGGTCTATGTATAGCAATAGCAAGTTTTACTAAGACTTTCAAAGAAGCACAAAGTGCTCTTACTCCAATAAGTTTAATTACTTGTGTACCAATGTTTTTAAGTATGCTAAATATTAATTTAAATGGTATATTAAACTTTATCCCAATAGTAAATCATACCATAGTAATAAATGATATTTTAACCGGTACAATAAATACCAGTAACATATTAATAACAATAATATCATCAACTATTTATATAATAATATTAATATCATTAATAAGTAAAATATATAAGAGTGAAAAAATCTTATTTAATTAAAAGACAAAATAGATAGTTAAAAATACTATCTATTTTAAATATAACAATATATCTGTATAAAATTACATGCACCAATTTAATTTGCTTGACAACATCAAAATATATAGTATAATAAATAATTAGAAAAATAAAAGAGGAGTGAGATAGTGCAAAAATTATTAACAAAAAATGAGAAAAAATATGTCTCCGATTTAATATATTATACAATTGATGAAATTAAGAACTTCAAAAACGGAAATGTTATTGTAGTAAAAGATAAAAAAGATATATTATTTTTTGTAGATGAAGCCAAATTTAATTCTAATAATAAAAAATTATATTTTGGAAAAATTGGAAGCAAATTATCTAATAAAATTAATAAACAAATAAAAATTAATTTAAATAATTATAATCTCTCACTAAAAAATATGTCTGTTAGACATATATTAAATCATCACTCAAATAGTAGTGAAGTATTAAGAGGTCAAATTCCAATAAAAAAAACAAACTTTTTTTGTATTCCTAAGATAATTACCAAATATGATAAAGTAGAAATTGTTGGTTTCACCATGCAAAATAAGCCAATAATAAAATTTATAAAAAAAATTAAAAATGAATATCACCTAATATGCTATGTCTCTGATAAAAGACACACTTTAGAAGTTAAAACATTGTATAAAAAAAGAGCTATTTCACCGTGTCCAATGCAAAATCCCTAGACTAACGTCCAAAACGTTCAGTGATACAAACTCTTTTCACAAAGTAATATACTACAAAATTAGTAAAAAGTCAATTACCTTATTTGAATTACCCAATTAGTCCATAAAAAAATAACAAAATACAATTGACAACACCACAGATAAATTATATAATAAATATAGATTTTCTATTACTATGAGTGACAAATAGTATATAAAAAGATAGAAACGGTTGGTTCCGATAAAAACCAAATAAAAGAGCACATTAGTGAAGTAGGGTGGCACCGCGGATATATATTCGTCCCTATAGATTATTAATGTGTTTTTATATTATTAGAAGGGAAGGATAAATATGAAAAACAAATACAGAACAATTTATTGCGGTGAAGTAACTACTGCAAATATTGGTGAAGAAATAAGAGTAGCAGGCTGGCTTGAACAAAAAAGAAATCTAGGTAGTCTAGTATTCATGACACTAAGAGATGAAACAGGTGTAATACAGTTAATTAGTGAAGATATCGAAAGTTTTAAAGATATAACTAGAGAAAGTACTATGACTGTAACTGGAACAGTAAGACATAGAGCGGAAGGTATGACTAATCCAAATATGAAAACAGGTGAAGTAGAAGTACTAGTATCATCTTTTGAAGTATTAGGAGAAGCTCTAAATGTCTTACCATTTGAGATTAACAGAAGTACTGATGCATTTGAAGATACCAGACTAAAATACAGATATCTAGATTTAAGAAATCCAAAAGTACACGATAGAATACTATTTAGAACAGAAGTATTAGATTATATGAGAAAAATAATGAAAGAAATGAACTTTACTGAAATACAAACTCCAATTATCACTGCTTCATCACCAGAAGGAGCAAGAGACTTCATAGTACCATCAAGAAAGTACAAAGGAAAATTCTATGCACTTCCACAAGCACCGCAAATATTTAAACAATTACTTATGTGCTCAGGATTTAATAGATACTTCCAAATAGCCCCTTGTTTTAGAGATGAAGATCCAAGAAGTGATAGACTTTATGGAGAATTCTATCAATTAGACTTAGAAATGTCATTTGCTACTGATGAAGATGTCTACAAAGTAGGTGAGAAGATCTTTTATGATATATTCACTCACTTTAGCGATAAAGAAGTATCTCCAAGACCATTCAAAAGAATACCATATAGAGAAGCAATGTTAAAATACGGTTCAGACAAACCAGACCTAAGGAATCCATTAATAATTGAAGATATGACTGATATCTTATCTAAGAGTACTTTTGAACCATTTAAAACATCACATATCAGAGGTATAACAGTAACTAATATAGATAAATCAAATTCATGGTACAAATCTATGGAAGAATATATGAAGAGTGTAGGAGCAGTAGGCCTATCATACATTAAAGTAAATGAAGATATGACTTTCAAGTCTTCAATTGATAAATTCCTAGATGATAGTCTAAGAAAAGAACTAATAGATAAATGTCATCTAGCTCCCGGTAGTGTTTTATTCGTACTAGCAGACTCTAAAAATAAAATAAACAAACTAGCAGGTCTTCTTAGAATAAAACTAGGAAATGAACTAGACTTAATTGATAAGAATAAATATGAATTCTGCATAGTAAACGATTTCCCTATGTATGAATATAATGAAGAAGATGGTAAGTATGACTTTGGTCATAATCCATTTAGTATGCCTCAGGGTGGTCTAGATGCCCTAAGAGAAGACAATCTAGAAAATGTTCTTGCATATCAATATGACTTTGTATGTAACGGTTATGAGATGGCTTCAGGAGCTGTTAGAAATCACGATATCAAGATAATGAAGAGAGCTTTTGAACTAGCAGGCTACACTGAAGAAGATGTTGAAACAAAATTCAGAAGTCTATACACAGCCTTCCAATATGGTGCCCCTCCTCATGCAGGAATGGCTCCTGGTATCGATAGAATACTAATGCTACTAAAAGATGAAGAAAATATAAGAGAAATGGTAGCTTTCCCACTAGGAGCAAATGGTGCTGATGCTATGATGGGCTGTCCTGGTGAAGTATTTGAAAAACAACTTAGAGAAACTCACATCAAGGTAAGAGATTAATTAATAGGGGGTAAAGTTATGAAAAATAGTAATAATAGAGATTTAGCAACAATTTCCAAAGTAACATACAATTTTGACCAAATGGGAAATGAAATTATAAGTTTTGTTCCAATAGATGTAATTGAAGGTACCTATATAGATGATGATGAAATGTTTGTAGATACAAATGGTACTGGATATATCCACTTAATAAATAATCCAGAAAACTATGGCTTTTATAACAGATGTAATATAGAGGATGTCAGAAAACAATTTCCAAAATTACCACTTGGTATTATTAAGAAGATAATTTTAGAAAAAGCAAAGAAAAATATCTATAGATTAGGTTTTACAGATAATGATGTACCAATCATTTTAACTACAGATAAAAAAATGACAACCAAAGCAATAGTGGATATTGATTTGATTAACTATTATTCACAGGTGTATCCGAAATTTCTAGAAGACATGATTGGAATAACTCTAGATGAAGATAATGAAAATAAAGAAGACAAAAATAACAATATACAGTCTCCTGCTAAAAATAATTTAGATATAAATAAGGTTTACAACGAATTAATAACAAATGTATTATGTCAAGATGAACAAATTAAAAAGATACTAGTGGCTATATGGAAACAATATAATGATTTCTCTTCTGAAAAATCTAGAAATATTTTAATAAATGGTAGTACTGGTGTAGGTAAAACAGAAATATTTAGAATCTTATCTAAGATGCTGAATATACCTACTATTATTGTATCTGCTACTCAATATTCTGCTACTGGATATGTTGGAAGAAATGTTGAAGATATGTTATCAGAACTTTTACATAGTGCTGATGGTGATTTAGAAAAGGCCCAAAATGGTATACTGATAATAGATGAAGTAGATAAACTATCACAAAATAAAAAAGATTCATCATCAGTAAATCAAAGAGATGTTCAAGAAGGTCTTTTAAAGATAATTGAAGATGGAACTTTTATAGTGCCATATAAAGGAAAAGAATATAATTTTAATACTAGTAAAGTAATGGTTATTGCTATGGGTAGTTGGTCAAGAATAGAGCTAAAAACTGATAAAATTGTTGGTTTTGAGCAGACTGCTAAAGAAAAAAGATATAAAGATTTAACAATGGAAGATTTAATAAATAATGGTATGACTCCTGAATTTGTTGGAAGATTCTCTAATATTATTCAAATGAATGAACTTGATTATAATAGTCTACTTAATATTTTGAATAATAGTAAAAGAAGTACTTTAAATCTTCAGAAAGAATTTTTTAGAAAACAAAATATTGAGTTAGTTGTTGAAGAAGAGGCTAAGAGAGCAATTGCTAATATGGCATTAAAGAAAAAACTTGGGGCTCGTAGTTTGGATGAAATATTGGAAACTGCATTAGCAGATGCTTCTTTTGAAATTGCTACTAATCCGAATATTTATCAAAAATTAATAATTACTGAAGAAACAATTAGTAAACCAAGTTCATATAAACTTATTAAGAGAAAAAAATAATTTCTCTTTTTCTTTATATCCCCTTAAGCCTGTAGTCTTAAGGGGCATAAGTGAGCCTAAGGTCTCACTTATGAAAATATTTATGTATTATCTTTATTTCAGTATTAAATATTTCTCTTATATATAATAGATATGGCTGATATATTATTTTGAGGCTTAATGGCTCAAAATAACACAGCAAGACTTAACTTGTTAAGGCTAGGTGTGCATAATGTACAATTATTGTCAAATAATAATATATCTATTGAATATAAAATATACCTATGATATAATTAAGATACCTAGAGGATACGACATCTTTAGTATAAAACCGACTAAAGATATTAAACGGGGAGCTAATATAGTTTATGTGTTGAATACCTATCACCGATAGGGATCCTAATTAGACTATTGTGCTGACCCACCTGTGACTTACGCCGCGGGTTTTATCTTACAGAGTCGGTCCATCTGGGTCTTTTTTTTATCTAAAATTTATGTTATACTAGTACATGTGAGGTGTAATAATATGAAGGAAATAAAAAATAAAACAATATATACTCCTGATAATGTAAAAAAATTTCTTGAAGTATATTATTTTGAAAAAGTAAAAGTACCAAGATTATTAATAAATATCTTAATACTATTAGTAATTATCTATTTTTTTACCAAAGATAATAGAGCATTACTAGATTATACAACATTTATATTTTGTTTATTTGGAGTTATAGAATTAAATACCACTATGTTGCCAAGATTAAATTATCGTAAATTAGAAAAGGCCAAAGATAGTGTCTTAAATACCAAGATAGAATATATATTTAAAAAGAATAACTTCAAACTAAGTTCTAATAAAGATGAATATATATATTATAATTCATTATATAAAGTATTAGAAACAAAAGAAGCATATTATTTATATATAAATAAATCTAGAGCCTTAATCGTAGATAAAAAAGATATGTCAGATAGTGATATTACTAATCTTACTAATACTTTAAAAGAAAAAGTACCAAGATATAAGGAAAAATAATATGTTTGAAAGAGAAATAAATCTAATTGGTGAAGACAATTATCTTAAACTAAAAAATAGTAATATCCTAGTAATTGGAGTAGGTGGAGTAGGTGGTTATGCTGTTGAAACTCTAATAAGAAGTGGTATCGAAAATATTACACTAGTAGATTTTGATAATATTGATATATCAAATATCAATAGACAAGTAATAGCCCTATCTTCAAATATTGGTAATAGTAAAGTAGAAGAATTTAAAAAAAGAATACTAAGTATAAATAGTAATGTTAAAGTAAAAATAATTAAGGAAAAAATAAATGAAAATAATATAAATCTATTATTTGAAGAAGATTATGACTACATAATAGATGCTTGTGATACTATGATAGTAAAGAAATTATTAATAAAGATGTGTCATAAGAAAAATATAAATCTAATTACTGTCTGTGGTATGGGCAAGAAATTAGATCCCTCTAAAGTAAAAGTAAGTGATATTAGGGATACAAATTATGATCCACTTGCTAAAATCCTAAGAAAATATGTCAAAGACGAAAAAATTAGAGATAAAGTAATGTGCGTATCAAGTACTGAAGAGCCCATAAAAACAAATAAAACTATGGTTACATCAATGATGATGGTACCAAGTACTGCTGGTATACTCGCAGCTTCCCATATAATAAATAGTATCATAAAAGAGAATAAATAATAATTTTATTCTCTTTTTACATAGTATCTAGTTTATCCATAATATCTTTTAATATTTTTTCATTCTTATTCTCTTTAGGATGATAATATTTCTTACCAAGTAATACATCAGGTAAATACTGCTGCCTTATATAATCATTCTTATAAAGATGAGGATATTTATAATCATCAGAAGGATTTCTTAAATGTTTAGGAACATCACCAATATTACCACTTCTAACATCATTTAAAGCTTCATCAATCGCAGCCTCTGCACTATTACTTTTAGGAGATAAAGCAAGTTCAATAACAATTTCCGCAAGTGGGATTCTAGCCTCAGGTAGTCCTAGCCTTAAAGCACTATTAATCGCCGCATCCACTCTTGGTCCCATACTAGGATTAGCAAGACCAATATCTTCATAGACAATAACAGATAATCTTCTTACAATAATATCTAAATCTTCAGCCTCAAGTAATCTAGCCAAATAATGCAGACTAGCATTAACATCACTACCTCTAATCGATTTCTGAAAGGCTGAGATAATATTATAATAATTATCACCATTTTTATCAATAAATAAATTAGGTTTATTATTAATCTTCTTAATCAAATCAATATCTATTTTTTTATCAGAACTACTATAATAGGCTATTTCAAGAATATTATAAGCAAATCTTAAGTCTCCTGAAGAAATACCTGCTAGATAATTAATAGTATCTTCATCAATACAAATACCCTCTAAAATATTAGATTTAATAGCCTTATTAATACCTTCTTTAATATTATCAATACTAAGCTCTTTTAATTCAAATAACTGACATCTACTCCTAATTGCTGGATTAATAGCATGATATGGATTAGCAGTAGTCATACCAATCAAAGTAATAAGACCAGACTCTAAATAAGGAAGTAATATATCTTGCTTATCTTTATTTAATCTATGTATTTCATCTACAAGTAAAATCATCCCATTATATAACTTAGCTTCTTCAATAACAACATCAAAATCTTTCTTATTATTAATAACAGCATTAAGTGATCTATAATTCATTCCCATTTCATTAGCAATCGCAGTCGCTATACTTGTCTTACCAATACCAGGATGACCATATAATATCATAGAAAACAATTTCTTATTCTTAACTAAATTATAAATAATCTTATCCCTGCCCACTAAATGTTCTTGACCAATAATATCATTAATACATTTCGGTCTTAATTTTACTGATAATAATTCTTCCATAACATCACCTAAACATATTAATTATACCATTTTAAAGTATTATTGACAATATATGAAATTTATCTTATAATATTTCACATATGAGGCATAGTTTATAAAACAAAAATATATTTGCCACATAATAACAATACTATTAATAATAAAATATGAAAGGAAAAAATATGAAAAAATACAAATTACAACATCAAATGCCAGATTTTCAAAGTGTTGATGAAATATCGTTAAAAAAAAGTATAGAAAGCATGATAAAAATAATAGAAATAAAAATAAATACAACTAGATCTTTTATAGATATAAACATTATAAGTACAATAATGTTTACACTAGGAGGTACCTGTATAATTAGAGATAGCTTTAATACTGCAGGAAAAACAAGTAATTCAAGCATTATACCAATAAGTATAGCCAGTGCTATTTTTCTAATAGGAGGTTCAGTTCTTTTATTAAAGAAAAGTATAAATAACTTAAGCGATCTAAATGAACTAAAGGGAAAGCTAACACAACTTAGTAAAGATATAAATGAATATTCAAGTGATGATGATGAATTTAATATAAATGATTATAGTGATGAAATATTAGATATTGAAGAAACATTAACAAATACGCCCAAGACAAGAAAATTAACTAAAAAAAAATAAAGTAAATAGAATTGCAACTATTTACTTTTTTTGATATAATTTATATTGAAAGTAGTGAGTATATGAAGTATAGTTTTGATAATAAAACAAGAATATTAATAATATTACTATCCATGTTTACAGGAGCAGTATTTGGTTATATTTATGAAGTAATCTTTTATATAATAGATACAGGTTATTTTATTAATCGTGGTACTACATTTGGGCCATGGATACCAATATATGCTTATGGTACTTTACTAATATATTTAACTACTAATAAAGTAAAAGATAAACCTATATATGTATTCTTAATTAGTATTCTAGTAAGTGGTATATTAGAATATACTACTGGTTATCTTTTATATCATATAAGTGGTACAAGACTATGGAATTATAATACTGAAATATTAAACTTTGGTAATGTAAATGGTTTTGTTTGCCTAAGATCAGTATTATTCTTTGGTATATCAGGATTATTTCTAATGTATATAGTAATACCATACATAGAAAGATTAGCCCTTAATATATCTAGGAAGAAGTTTAGTATTATAAGTATAGGTTCATTTTCTATGTTTTATGCTGATACTATATATAATCATATAATAAGTAAAATAATAAATTATCTAAAATAAGAAAGTAAGTGATATCTTGATAAATATAGATAAATTAAATACCAAGAATAAAAAACTATTATCAGACTATATAATAGAACTAAAAACAATTAAACAAAGAGATAAAGATACAACAGTAAATTCATATAGTGAAGATATATATAAATATTTAGAATATATGGAAAGTAAAAATATATCTAATGCTTTAGATATAAGTTATAATAATTTATTAAATTATTTAAAATACTTAGATGATAATAAATATGAAGTGTCATCAGTAGCTAGAAAAATAGTATCTATAAAAGCCTTTCATAAGTATTTAAGTGAAAATTATAAAGTAATAGATATAAGTGCTAAGATAAATACTCCTAAATTTTATAGAAAACTACCTAATATCTTAACCATTGAAGAAGTAGATAATCTTTTAGATATAAAGCTAGATACTCCTTTTGATTACCGAAATAAGGCTATGTTAGAACTAATGTATTCATCAGGACTTAGAGTAAGTGAATTAATAAATCTAGATCTTAGTGATATAGATTTAAATAATAACTATGTAAGATGTTTTGGTAAAGGAAGTAAAGAAAGAATAGTACCAATTGGAGAATACTCCTCTAAATATTTGAGTATTTATATTAATGAATACCGAGATAGTATGAAGAAAGGTTATTATACTGAGAAGATATTTCTTAATAATCATGGCAAGAAAATGACTAGACAAGGTTTCTTTAAGATTATCAAGAAAATAGCTAAAGATAAAGATATAAATAAAAATATAACTCCACATATGTTAAGACATTCCTTTGCTACACATCTACTAAATAATGGAGCCGATCTAAGAACGATACAAGAAATGTTAGGACATTCTAGTATCTCTACCACACAAATATATACAAATGTAACAAACGACATATTAAAAGAAAACTATGATTTATATAAAAGAAGGGACTGATTACAATGAAATTAAATAAATTAATGTTTAGAGAATATGATATAAGAGGAATATGGAATGAAGATATAACAGAAGAAGTATCATATTATATTGGTAGAGCATATGCTACTAAATTATTAAGTTTAAGGAAAAATAAAATGATTGTCGGCTACGACAATAGATTAAGTTCTCCTATTATCGAGAAGAATCTAGTAAAAGGACTTACTGAAGGTGGTGTAGATGTAGTAAGATTAGGTCTAGTTACTACTCCAATGTACTACTATGCATGGGATAAATTAAATATTCACTGTGGTATAATGATAACAGCTTCGCATAATCCAAAAGAATATAATGGCTTTAAAATGTCATATAATGGCATTCATAACTGTTTTGGTAACGAAGTAGCAGAATTATACTATATAATATTAAATGGCATCTGTAGTGAAGGAAATGGTTCTATAACTGATGCTAATATAAAAGAAGATTATATCAAGATGATAAATAGTCATATTAATATGGGTAGTAATAAATTAAAAGTAATATATGATTGTGGTAATGGTACTACATCTATCGTAGCCAAAGATATCTTTGTAAGTAATGATAATATCGAATATATACCATTATTTGCAGAATCAGACGGAACATTCCCTAATCACCATCCTGATCCAGCAGTAGAATCTAATCTTACTATTCTAAAAGAAAAAGTAAAAGAATTACATGCTGACTGTGGCATAGCCTTTGATGGTGATGGCGATAGAGTAGGAGTAGTTAATGAAAAAGGTGAGTTTGTTTCAATAGATAAATTCATGGTCATAATATGGCGTGATATTTATAATAAAATAGATAAAAAAGAAGGATTCTATGACGTAAAATGTTCTAAGGTAGTAAGTGATGAAATGATAAAATTAGGTCTTAAACCGGTTGAAGTAAGAACAGGAAACTCTTATACTAAAAAAATATCAGTAGATAATAATTACCCATTCGGTGGAGAATTATCAGGGCACTTATATTTCAGAGATAAGTTTATTGGTACAGATGATGGTATATATGCTGGATTAAGATTAGTAGAAATACTATCACATAATCCTAAAAAAGTAAGTGAACTTCTTGAAGGTATAACTAAGTATTATAATTATCCTGAAGGAAAGTTTACAGTAGAAGACTCTAAGAAAGATATTATTGTAAGTAGAGTAGAGGAGTACTGTAAGGAAAAAGGCTATAATTATTCTAAAATAGATGGTATTAAAGTACTATATGATGATGGCTTTGCCTTAGTCAGAAAATCTAATACAGGTCCTAATATAACCACTAGATATGAATCATCAAATAAAGAAAAGTTAGAACTAATTAAGAAAGAGTTTGATAGTTTAATTATTAAGTATAGTAAAGAATAGAATAAATATGAATAAAAGAATAGAGTAGAGTACCCTATTCTTTTATTATTAAAATAAATCTTTAGAACTATTGTTATTCTTTTTACATGACTTACAATCATCTTTATGACATTCACAAGTAGTATCGTCATGTGTTTCGTCATCTTTATGACAATTACAGTCAAAAGTATTAGACTTATCTAATTTATTATTAGTTTTAGATTTCTTATCTTTTTTACTCATTTTAATTACCTCCATTAATAGTATTAACGATAGGTAATATATTTATTCTTTAATTACTTAATATGAAAAAATTGGTATATTATTCTTCTATTTATAGAAGTTAACATAATATTGATTATAGGAACTTAGATATTTTATTAAAAGATAATTAGTTGTTAAACTAAAAATTACCAATAAAATATACTTATTTTATATATTAGTAAATTATCTCTAAATATATATATTATTTAATTATAATTTTATTTATATTTATATTATTCTACATATATTTATCTTTTATGTATATAATAAAATTAACTACAATAATTTGTTTTATAGTTAATTTTAAATATATAATCGTTTATCTAAATGATTTTAAACTCTTCAGAATTATCATTTGATTTTATTATCTATTACTTCCCTATTTTTTAGTTAAAATTAAAGTAGGGGACTTATTTATTCATTTTCAGGGTGGTTTCCTTGTTCAAATCTTATATACTTTGAATCGACTATGTTTTTTTTAAACCATTTTTGTTCTTCTTTACTATTGTTTACTAATCCAACAACAACAACCATATCTTTTTCATCTACATAGTTATAACTATAATTATCATATATGGATGTGCCATTATCAATAAAATAGTAGATTATTTTATTGTTAATATCATTTAATTTTTCAATACTTACATTGCCTACTCTATTATCTGTTTCCACTTTACTACCACATCCAGTAAGTGTTAATGTCATAAGAGTACAAACTAAAACGGCAAATAATGTTTTTTTCATAAGTTTAATCATTCCCATATAATTATAATATTTTAGTTAAAACTTTTGAGCCATAATCTCAGCAATTTTATCTAAAACTTCACTAGCATTTCGCTCATCAATCTTAGTATAACCAAGTTCTCTTAATGCTTGTATTTTAGCAGTATTTAATTCTTGCGTACGAGATAATTTTTCTTCTTTTTTAGAAGCTAGCATATTTTCCCATTTTTTATGTGATTCAGCAAGTCTTGTTCTTGAAGCTCCCCCATTACTATATAATGTCATTGCAGAGAACATAATACTTTCAAATACAAATTGATTATTCTCGTCAAAAGCAAATTTATTTGGATCAGTATATCCATAATTTTTTGAGAAGTATGCCAAAATATATTTTAATTCTTTGATAGCATTTAGATTTTCAATAAAGTGATGTAGGTAGGTAACTGTAGCTAATGCTTCCCCTTCTCTACCTTTATTTTCTAATAGAATATTCTTAGACATTAATGTAATATCATTTATTAATTCTATTTCTTCTTTATTTAATCCTGTTAAATCAATACAAGTTTTTTCTTTCTTTTCTTCTTCTTTAGCACTATCAAATATTCTACTTCCTACTGTTTGTAAATATTCCTTATTTATTTCTAAAGCAAGTATTTCGTCAGCACTCTTTACATTTAATAATTCAAATAGTAGTTGACACTTTTCATTAGGTAATTTTGACAAGTCTGTACTATCTAGATAATTGTAAACCATCTGTCTAGATACTCCTAGATACTTAGCCAAGTTAACTTTGGAAATATTTGCTTTTTTTAATATTAAATTTATTTTTTCTACAACATTCATAATTATGTAAGCCTCCTATTGTTACCTATATATATTGTAACATTATTACTAAAAATATGTCAAGTAATTTGTCTAATTTAAAAAAATTACCAATTACTATTAATAACTAAAATATATATCTATGGCTTCTATATTATAGATATGTAGATATATTTATTTGAGACAATACTTTGGCTCAAATAAACACTCTAGAACCTTAGATCTAGAGTGCCTATAACATATAATAAATAATATTATTTTACTTCTTTAATAATTCCTCCACCTAGACAGATATCACCATCATATAATACACAGAACTGTCCAGGAGTAACAGCCTTAGACTTTACATAATTAAGTCTAAGCATATTATTATCTAGATATTCAACCTCGGTATTAATATCAGGCTGTCTATATCTAAATTTACAAGTACATTTACTAGGTCTTTCATCAGTTAAAAAGTTAAAATCTTCAATAACAACGGTATTAGAAAATAAATACTTATTCTCATCACCAATAGCAATATATAAAATATTCTTATCTAAATCTTTCTTCACTACAAACATTCTATCTTCAGTACCACCTATATTTAAACCTCTTCTTTGACCAATAGTATAATACATAAGACCAATATGTTTACCAAGTACTTCACCAGTATCAATATTTACAATATCACCAGGAGTATTAGGTAAATAATTCTCTAAAAACTGTGTAAAGTTTCTTTCACCAATAAAACATATACCCGTAGAATCTTTCTTCTTTGCCGTAATCAAATCATACTCTTCAGCAATCTTTCTGACTTCTGGCTTCTCGATATCACCAAGTGGAAATAAAACATTCTTAAAGATATCTCTATTAACATAAGCTAAGAAATAAGATTGATCTTTATTCTTATCTTTAGCCTTAGCAAGCTTACCATCAATTAACTTAGCATAGTGTCCAGTAGCTATATAATCCGCTCCTAGTTCTTTAGCCTTTTTAACAAATAAATCAAACTTAATATATTTATTACACATAACATCTGGATTGGGAGTTCTTCCCTTTTTAAGTTCATCTAGGAAATAAGTAAAGACAAAGTCCCAGTACTCTTTAACAAAGTCTACTCTATGTAATGGAATACCAATTTTATTACAGACCTCTAAAGCATCATTATAATCTTGTTCCTGAGGACATATATTATTATTTAAATTAGGATTACCTAAATAATCATTATTAATAGTACTATCCCAATTTCTCATAAATAAACCTATTACATTATATCCCTGTTTCTTTAATATAATAGCGGCAACTGAACTATCTACTCCTCCAGACATACCTATTACTACTGATTTCATTTAATACACCTCTTCAGTTAATAATTATATCATAAATAATAATTTAAATAAATAGCTTTATCATTACTTTTAATAGAGATGGTAATAAATAAGCTTCACATAATGAAGATACTAGACATAGTATAATACATATACCAAATACTAGAACATATTTCTTAAAAAACTTACCTAGATTTACTGTTTTATCTTTAATAAATATCATTTTAAATAAATACTTAGAAAATAGTAGCGTATATACTCCCAGTATAAGGATTATAAGTATATTAATTAACTGACTAGGAACTGTGTATACTAGCGAGGATAATATTCCCTTATATTTATATACTAAGATAAAGGAAGATATTGAAAAACCTATAGTAAAACTTTTCATATATATAAAGAAGATATTAAAAATAACTCCTATTATAGACATACCAAGTATCCAAGATAATATTATAAGTATCATACCCTCAATTAAACTATTTTTAAAAGAATTAAGATTATTAATATTATTAGTATTAATATTAGATATAAAAGTACTAATCTCATTAATAACTTCTGACTTATCATTTTCATTTAAAACCATTAAGAAAAGAGATCCTGATATTATTCCAAGTATCACTATAAATATTACAAATAAATTTACTTTCTTATTAGGTAAAATTAGAGCAAGTCCACTATTTAATTTCTTATTCATTTCTTATCACCAATAAAGTATATTAATTAATAGTTGAAAATATGCTTAATATTTAGTATAATTAAATAGAGGTGTATAAATACTATGAGTAAGAAAAAGAAAAAAGCCAAGAATATCGGCTCTAAGATATTTGCTTATGTAATGCTTGCCCTAGCGGTAGTATCTGCATTAACATCAATAATAGCATATGCACTAGCCTAAACTAAGTGCTTTTTATTTTATATATTAAGAGTATACCACTATAGTATACTTATTTTTATTTAATAAATAGGAATAAAAGTAGCATAGATACAGCAAAACTAACTACTCCAAGAAGAATATAAGAAACAAAACCAGCATTATTCTTTTTATCATCTGGAGAAGTATCTTTCTTCTTAGATTCAGTATCTACTATATCTCTTGTCATACTATTAAATGTTTCAGTTTCTATTTCTACTGTTTTATCAAGTTTAGGTTCTTCATTCTTACCTACAACGAAATTAATACTAGGAGTTTCAACCATGTCATAACTATTAAAGTGATCACTTTGTTTAACTAATTCTAAAATAGTTTTATATTCTATTCTATTATTATACCTAGACACAAACCAATTAGTAAATGTCTTAAATGAATCATTATTTATTATATAAATATTACTATTTACTTTAATATTATTCTTAGTAAGAAAAGCATAGGCATTATTAAAGATATTACCTAAATATCCGTCTAATCTTTGATATAATACTAAATCTTCAACTGTTCTTATTCTATCTAATATACCATCATAAAATATTGGTAATACAAGAGTTACATTATAATTATCAATACTCTTATAATAATTAATAAGTTCTTCAGTAACACTCTCTAATGAATTTTTATTTAAATCATATGACTGATAATTACCTTTTAATCTAAGAACAATATTAGTATCTGTATAATCAGTAAATGGAACTAGTATATAAAAGCCATAACTTGGTGTACTTATATAATAAATATTATGTTTATTTAATTTATAAATTAGTGTCTCTTTCATAATCTCTCCTACTCTACTATATAAGTATAACACATTCAAAGTAACTTGTCATTACTTTTTATAAATTTTATTTTTTTATATTCACTATAAGCCTTACTATGTAAGTCTTATTAGTGTTTATTTGAGCCAATATGTTATATTGTCTCAAATAAATATATCAGCCATATCTATCACATATAAGAGAGAACTATATATTTAAATTAAAACAAAAACTTAAAGAGCATAAATATTACTCCTATTACAAAGAATAATAATAGATACTTCTTCTTATTATACCTTCCAGCGGTCGGTAGTAGTTCACAAAAAGATATTTGAAGCATAATACCCGCAATTAAGGAGAATAATATGCCAAGTACTGTGTCATTAATAAAATTCTTTAAAAATATAAATGCTAAAAGAGCTCCTAGTGGTTCAGATAAAGCGGATACTAAGGTATAAAATATAGCTCTTTTTCTACTACCAGTAGAATAATAAATAGGTACTGATATACTAATACCTTCAGGTATATTATGCATAGCAATAGCTATTGCAAGTGATAGTCCTAGTTTTACATCACTTGAAGTAGCTACAAAAGTGGCTATACCTTCAGGTAGGTTATGTAATATTATGGCAATCATTGATATTATACCTACTTTAAATAATGATTTATCTTTAGTATCTTGAGGCAGTTTATCAGGTAGATAATAGTCTATTATCATTGATATTACTATACCTAAAAGTAAACCTAAAAAACTAATTATTATAGTAGTTATTTTACTTAGATTATTACTAAGTAATACTAATGATTCCGGTACTAAATCAGTTACTGATACAGTTATCATAACACCGGCTGCAAAAGCAAGCGAAGCCATAACTATCTTATCATGATTTTTCTTCTTTATAAATATTACTAGTACTCCTATCATCGTAGAAAATCCTGCGATAAAAGTAAGTAAGAATGCTAAAAAAGTATTATTCATTATATCACCTATTTAACTATATGAAAAAAAATACTATCTATACTAGTATTTACTAAATAAAATATGATGTATAAAAATATATTAATGTCATATATTATTAATGCGAGTTATAAATGATTCCGATGGAAAATGTTTGAAAACTCTATTAATATAATGGAGTTTTCTTTTGTTTTGTTCTGGTTTTATGATTTTTAACTTCTAATGCAGGTTTAACTATTGGAACCACATTATCTTCACTATCGTGTATAGTAAGTTGTCTATCAATTGTATACTCTTTGGTTAAGAGTTTAGCATACGCTTCACTAGATATAGTATAAATAATATCATTATTATTAGAATTAATAGTTTCATCTTTTTCTATGCTAAATAATATACAAAATTAAAAACATTGGTATTATTTTCTATTAAAATTATACCAATGCTTCTTTTTACTTTTAGCCATACCATTACTATATCTATAAAGTAAGTAATTATAATCTTCTTTAAAATCATTAGTATCCGTAGGTATTAAACTATCTTCAATTACATAATCTTTCTCATTTGTATCTGTAGTATATTCTTTCTCATTTAATAAATCAATATACACTACTCTATCTTTTGAATATAAAACTGCTTTTTCTATTTTACTATTTCTTTTTTTAGAATGAAATATATCTCCAACATAGAAATTATCTTCCATAATTAAACATTCCTTTAAATAAATTATTACTTAAAACATTAAGATCAAGTTCAAAAGATAAATCTATATTAAGAGTATCTCTAATATCTTCAATTATATACACATAATTTTTAATAATATTATATATACTAATAAATGATATAATAGTACAAATAATAGCTATAATATTAATTATTAAGTAATTAAAAATACTACTTAATAAAAGAATAAAAGATAACTTAAAACATACTTGAAGTACTTTAATAATCATTTTCATAAAAAAGTAATTATAATTATATTTAGCTTCTTCTAACTGATTAGTTACATAACTCATATCCATACTATCACCTCTTCATAGGCTAATATTTTACAATAAAATAGTCATAAAGTCAAGTAAATCAAGATGATTTATGAATATGGTAAATATTATCTTTCATAATTTTATCTATAAGAGAAATACTAATAATGTAGTCTGTGAATATAGTTAAAGGAGATGTATTTTATGTTTTTTAAAAAAATAAAAAACAATGTTATTCTGCTGATACTCTCATTATTTATTATTCCCACTTATGCCCTTGCTTATTCAGACTATGTAATAGCGGGAGGAGAAAATATTGGTATTGAACTTAATTCTAAAGGTATAATTATCGTAGGTACTTATAGTGTTAACAATAACAATCCTGCTAAAGAAGCTGGACTACAGAATGGTGATAAGATAATTAAAATTAATTCTAAAGATGTAGATACTATTAAAGATATGATAACCACTATTGAAAATAGTAATAATAAAGAGAATTTATCTATTACCTATTTAAGGGGAAGTAAAGAGAATACTACCAATATTAAATTAGTTAAATCTGAAGGTGATATCTATAAGACAGGACTATATGTTAAAGATAGTATAACCGGTGTTGGAACACTTACCTACATAGATCCTAATACTAAGTTATTTGGAGCATTAGGACATGAAATAATTGAAAAAAATACTGGGCAAAAACTTGAAATAAAAGATGGTAAAATATATAGTTCTACTGTAACAGGAGTTACCCGAAGTAGTATTGGTAGTCCTGGTGAAAAGAATGCTAGATATGATAGTTCTAAGATATTTGGTAATGTATTTGAAAATACTAATAATGGTATATTTGGTACATATACTAGTGATATTCCCAATAAGAAACTATATGCTGTAGCAAAAGATAGTAATATTAGTACTGGTAAAGCAAGTATTTTTACTGTAGTTAATAATGATAAAGTAGAAGAATTTACTATTAATATTATTAAGATTAATAATAATGATGCTGTTACTAAGAATATATTATTTGAAGTGACTGATAAGAATCTACTTGATTTAACTGGTGGTATTGTTCAAGGAATGAGTGGTAGTCCAATAATTCAAGGCGATTATATTATTGGAGCAGTAACTCATGTAGTTGTAGATGATCCTACTAAAGGGTATGGTATATTTATTACTAAAATGTTAGAGGAAGCAGAAAACTAAAGAGGATATTATTCCTCTTCTTTTATATATCCTCTTAAGCCTTGGTCTTAAGAGGCAATTTGAAGCCTAAGGTCTTCAAATTGATACTCTTTGTTTAGTGTGATGATCATATTAAAAAAACTAGAGTGAAGTCTCTAGTTTCCGCAAATAATGCTTCCAATTTATTTATGTCGAATTGATATAACGACGCTTTTTTAGTTCCCAATTTAATGGATGAGTACACAACTTTTTTTAATTTTAGTGAGTTTCTCTCACACAGCATAATAAAACTATATATTTTTGTGTTTGTCAATATTTTTTATTCACTAACAGTGAAATCATCTAATTTACCATTTTCAAGCATAATTTTATTTACTTTTTCAGTTACTTTATTTAACTTATCAGAGCATTCTTTAGCTAGTTTCATAGCTTCAGTATATTTATTTATTGCTTCATCAAGTGGTACTTCTCCTGTTTCTAATTCTTTTACTATTTCTTCAAGTAATTTTATTTTTTCTTCAAAAGTCATTTCTTCTTTTTCTTTTGCCACTTTTATTCACCTACCTTAATTATTTTACTTTCAATATTGCCATCTTTAAATGCTATAGTAATTACTTCATCTTCTTTTACATCTTTAATACTAGATAATACTTTATCTTCTTTTTTAACAATAGCATATCCTCTATTTAATGTATTTAATGGATTTAATACTTCTAACTTGGATATAATATGATCTAGTCTTTGACTACTATATTTATATAACATACTAGGATTATTTAATATATAACTATTCTTTACTGTATATAATCTAACTTTAGTGTTATCTAATATTTTATTTACTGCTTTATCTAAATTATCCATTAGGTTATCTAGTTTTTGTTCTTTTACTTCATACATAGATAAAGGTTTAGTTAATATATAACTATTCTTTATATTATCTAGTCTTTTATAATTTATACTAATAATATTATTTAAAGCATTATAACTTCTATTAACTGCCGTATCTAAATATGTAATTATAGTATTAATATCAGGTACTGCAAGTTCTCCTGCAGCAGTAGGAGTTGGAGCTCTAAGATCTGCAACATAATCTGATATAGTAATATCTATCTCATGTCCAACAGCGGATATAACCGGTATTTCACTATCATAAATAGCTCTAGCTACTACTTCTTCATTAAAAGGCCATAAGTCTTCAAGTGAACCGCCACCACGGCCAACAATTAATGTATCAAGCTTTAGTTCATCTTTTAAATTATTAGCTAGTCTTATTTTATTAGCAATGTCATTAGCGGCCATATCACCTTGTACTAGTGCTGGAAATAAAACTGTCTCACATATTGGATATCTTCTTTTAATAGTAGTTAGTATATCCTTAATAGCGGCACCAGTAGGAGATGTTACTATACCTATTCTATTTGGTATTCTTCTAATCTTTTTCTTTTTATCTTTATCAAATAAACCTTCACTAGATAATTTCTTTTTTAATTGTTCAAAGGCAACATATAATGCCCCTATTCCATCTTCGAGCATTTCTTCTACATATATTTGATAAGAACCGCTTGCTTCATATACATCTATTTTACCAGTAACTAATACTTTCATACCATCATAAGGCATAAACTTCATATTTTTGTTATTAAAAGAAAACATAACAGCATTTATTCTACTATTCTCATCTTTTAAAGTAAAATAAAAGTGTCCTCTTGAATGAGCCTTAAAGTTAGATATTTCACCTTTTAGATACACTTTCTTTAGTAATAAATCTTCGTTAATAACTTCTTTTATATATTTATTTACTTCAGTTACAGTAATATAATTATTATTCATAATTACTCCTCAGTATTATTATCTAATTTTTCATGATATATTTTATCTAGTACTCCATTAATCATTTTAGATACTTTTTCATCTGAATATTTTTTAGATAATTCTATTGCTTCATTTATACATACTAAGTCTGGAGTATCGGTATAAATAAGTTCATATACTGATATTCTAAGTATTGCTTGATCTGTTAATCCTAGTCTATCTATAGACCAAGACTCTATATATTTTTCTATACTTTTATCAATATCATCAATATTATTTAATACTCCATTAATTAAAGTATTTAAATATTCTGTATCTATTTTCTTTCTATCTTCTATTACAATATTTTCTAATACTTCTTCTATAACATTGTTTATATCATAATTTATTTTATTTTTTTTATATAAAAAGATTTGGTATAAAATAGTCATAGCCTTTTCTCTAGTAATTGTTCTGTTTGTCTTCATAAAAATACACCTCTTATTAATTCTACCACAAAATATTAATATTTTAAATATATTATCATAAGTTTTTATATCTTTTTTCACTTAGAATTGCTATCTCTAAGTGTTATTTATAGCCTGTAGTCTATAAATGATATATCAGCCATATCTATCATATATAAGAGAGGTTATTATACCTAAAAAATTTGTAATAAAAAGATTTGACAAAGAGATAAAAATACAGTATAATATAATTGTAATTAATTACAGAACTGGTCGTGACCCGTAGGGTTGCGGCTGGTTTTTTTATAAATTAATATTACATCCTCATTCTTTTTAACAATAACCTTATCTACCCAATTAGTAGTTTTTGAAATATATATTTTTTCAATTTGAAATAACAAACTTTCTAGTTCCATTTTACTATTGGTAATATCAAATATAAAATTGTTTGATTGTTTTCTTTTCTTTTTTATTGCATCTTCAATACTTCTTTTTCCTGAGCCTTTAATTGTTTTTAAATCCCAATATTCATTCTTAAAAAGATAATCGGCGGTCATAATACCATTTGGATAATTAATTCTTGGCATCATATATACATTACTACCAAATGTGTTACATAACCATAATGCAATTCTTCTTTCTTGTTTTGAATAGTCTAATATAACATTCTTTTTGTCTACATTATATTTAATATTGTTATAAACATAATATTTAGCATCAATTACATTGCAATTGTTATGACCATACTGCTTATTTTTTAGCCAAGAATTAGTAATATCAGTATATTTGTCTGTTTTAATTGTATCAATCAATATTAAAATCTCCTTCCTTCTTTATGCTTGATTTTAATGTTTATTTTATCATTATGTAAGAATGTTGTCAATCAAAATATAGAAGAAAGTTTCAATAAAAATTTAAATTTAAAAAAGACAATATCATAAATATTATCTTTTATTCATTTTTTATAGGAGTACCACTACATATTGGTTCTTGAAGCTGTTCAAGTCCTAACTTATCAGTTTCTTTTATACTAAGTGTGACTATTAAATCACTTTGGCTTGTTTTAGCATTATCTTCAGGTATTATTTTATCTGTTATATCATTGATGTCATTTATATAACCTTTACCTTTAATATGGTATGTAAATTCATAATATTTACCTTGTTCTAACTTAGATTTTAAGTTAGATGGTATTATATGTGAATATGGAATAGTGGTTTGAAACTTTTCTAATATTACATATGAAACATCAAGATGATGACCAGTATAATTCTCAAGTAGATTATATACTTTCCAAGTTTGAGTAAAACTACAATCATAGTTTAACTCTTCTGCATTCTTGTTTTCATCATTTGGAGTAATTGCATTATTACTGGTACACTTTTCTTTTAATTCATTTCTTTCTATAATTAGAAATACACCAAGTACTACTATAATTAAAGCCATACAAATAAATATAATCTTTTGATATTTTTTCATTCATCTATCTCCTTTACTTAGGACTTCTCTTAATTAATTTAGCGTGAACCACTGTTCTTTCAGTATCCGAGTAACAAGTACTAAGAGTAAGTATTTTATCATTAGTATCTAAATTTGTATTAAAGTTATGAATACTTCTTTGTTTTATAGTATTTAAAAATTTAGTATATTCTTCATTAGCATTAAAATTAGTAGTAATATAATAACTCTCTTCAGGTATTTTGTATACTGAGAATATCTGCCATAAAGTATTTTCAGTATCTGTAGATAATCTAATAATATGATTATCTTTATTATTATACCAAGATGATTTTAATACCTTTGAAAGAGAACCAAACATAGTTTTATCAAGTCTACTATGAGCATATAAAATAGTATTTCTATTATTTAAATTCTTATTATTTCTATAATCTAAAAAAACCCAGCCTGCTTCATTATATTTTTTATTAAAGGAATGATTCAAATAATAAGAATTATCTTTAGTCTGAACAAAAGGATAGTTTATATTAGTATTATTTACATTAATCCAGCCTACAGTATCTGAATTTTTTTCTTTTAATTCAGTTATATCTACATCTATTAAAGGAAACTTTATATAATACCAATAATCACTATTTTTTTCTTCATTAGTATCATTAACTAATTCTGTATTATCATCATCTTCTCTAAAAGTAACATTAACTATATTATTAATATCATCTATTGCTCTAGAAGTATCTTTATTATCTTTACCCCAAATAAATATTTTAATTAGACAAAATACTATTATAGATATAAATATAGAAAATAATATTATAAAAATCCAAGTAGTATTTTTTTTCTTTTTTCTTTGATTTTTTTTATTGTTTTTATCATTATTTATTGTATCCAAAATATTATCATAATTAGTATTTATATAATTTAAATTGTTATCAACAATTAAATCATTTGAAGTATTTTGATAGGAATTATTTGCATGTCTTGGAGTATATTCATTATCTTTATTATAATCATTATATTCGTTATTCAATTACTATCACCATATTAATTATACTAATAATTTAAAATATTTACAAGGTAATAAAAGAAAAAAGAGGGAAATTCCTCTTTTAATATTATCTAGTTACTTTAGCAGATATTTTCTTTGAAGTAATAACTACACCTGCAGCACTTATTACGATTGCTCCAATAATTAATGCTAAGTTGATATCTGAAGTACCTGGATTCTTTTCTGGTTTAGTTTCTGTAGGAGTTTCAGTAACATTATTATATCCTATAACACCATAAGTACTTAAGTGAGATGTTGTAAATACTACTTTACCATTTTCTAATTTAGCATTTAAGGTTTCAACTAATTTTCCTTCTTCATCAAAGTATACTACTTTATAATTATCGTATTTTTGATCACTTTTAGGAATTGCAATGGCAATTGTAAATTTACCATCTTCTAATTTTTCAATTCTACCATTACCATTTAAAACATCAATTTCATATAAATTAATTAATTTAACTTCTTTAACTTTTTTATTATCTTTATATGCTTCAGTTACTTTTTCAGTACCCTTTTTAATTTCATCATCAGTTTTTTCAGTTACTTTTAAACTTAAATCATTTCTAATAGCTTCTTCACTTTCAAAAATAACTTTTTCATCATTAGTTTCTAATACTTTATTTTCTACTACTGCATATGTGTTACCATTTTTGTTAACTACATATTTATCTCCAAGAAATTTTGTAACATCTGTATTAAATGTTCCACCAGTTACTGTAACATTAACTTTAGCCCATGCTGTAGTAGGATTTCCTTGAGTATTATTTACATATAATGCTTCAGCACCTGTAATAGTACCACCTGTAATATTAACTTCAATAGGTAATTGTGTAGTATGTTGTACAACAGCTATACCAGCACCAACAGTAGTACTTCCACCACCATTAGCTTTTGATGTTAATTTTTTTGCAGTACCAGTTATTGTACCACCTTTAACATTTAATTTACCTGCTCTTACTTCAATACCAGTTGCACCTGTAATAGTAGCTCCCTCTTCAATATTATAAGTACCATTACCTGCACAATAAACAGCAGCTCCATCAGAACCAGTTGATTTTACAACTGCTCCCTTTTTGATATTAACAACTGGACCATCTTCATTTAAAATACTACCATTAGTAGCAATACCATTGTTAGTAACTTCTACTTTACCATAAAAATCAACGCTTGCTCCGTGAGAACCATTTTTAGTATCCCAGAATATTGCTAAACCATATTTACCTTTTAAAGTAACATCTTTTTCAACAATAAGCTTTGAAACAAAACTATCGTCTTTTGTTTCTTTTCCATATACATTAAGTCCTGAGTCGGTATCATTAGTAATAACACCACTACCTTTAACAATCAAAGTAGCTCCATAGACACCAATATAAGATTTAGAACCAGTAAGATATGTAATATTATGACCATTCATATCAAGTGTTATAGTTCTTTTACCATTTATTTCAAGTTTTTGATCATAACCAGTAATATCAGCGGTTAGCTTAACAGTATCTCCATCCTTTGCTTTTTTAACCATTTACACTAAAGTTGTGACATCTTTTGCTTCTAATACTTCAGCACTAGCAATAGGCATAGCCACCATAAATGCAAGTACTGCTACTAGAAATAATAATTTCTTTTTCATTTTTTTCTTTCTCCTTTTCTTATTTTTTGAGTAGCTTACTTCTCCTACACTACAATTCAATTATAACATTAATTTTATCTTTTACAAGACTTTTTTCTACAAAAAAAATATTTTACAGATAAAATGTCAAATAAAAAGCACTAACTTGTAGTGTCTTCTTCATTAATAATAACTTCCCTATATTCAGTAATATCTTCATAAGCTTTGACAAATAAGGTTAAATTAAGCTGTTCATCATTACTTATCTCATTGACAATGGTAACATCTTTTACTTCTTTGATATTACTATATTTAAGTAGTAACTTCTCTTTAGCGGTCTCTACTGCTCTATTTTTAGCCTCTTCTTTAGTATATATATCATCTATTACTTCAGTTTCATATTGATATTCATAATTCAATGATATCGGAGTTACATTATTATAAAATACATTTTTTATATTCTTATCAAAAGTTTTATACTTTTTAAAGTCAAATAATGATATTCTTTTATTAATAAAGTTAAATACTAGTACTTTTTTCTTATTACCAGTATATTTTACTTCATGATGATAATATGGATAATTTATATCTATTGTATACCAAACTTCTCCAATTACCTTTCCTCTTGCGGTACTTAGTACCCTCTCATCACTTGGAGTAGTAATATATGCTGATATTATAGTTTCACCTTTTTTAACATAAGTATTAATATCTCGTACTTTTTCACCAGAATCTGCTTCAATAACCCTAATAACAGCATTTTTTGAAGAAACTATATCATAGTTTTTGTTATCATCTATTCCTTTATTAATAATTCTCTCTTCTACTCTAATAGTATATTTAGTACCATTTCTTATTATTTCAAGCCATTCTAAATTATCTTTATTATTATTAAGTATTTCTTTCTCTATTTTTTCTACTTCACTATAACTTTTAGCGAAAGCATATTTCTTAATACCATAATCCTTTAACTCTTCAGTTACTAGTTTAATTATTTTACTATTTGAATGTATTACTTCAACACTAAATATCATATTTGATAATATAAATACTATTATCATACTAAGTAATAAGAATAATAAAATAAATCTATTCTTTTTTAAGAATTTAATTATATGAAGTTTTCCGTAATATCTAACTATTTTAATATCATAAATAGTTTTATATTTTTCTATTTCTTCTAAATCATTATAATCAATTATTAAATCTATTTCTTTATGACTTCTTGGAATTAACTTAACTATCTTGATATTATTTTTTATTATTCTCTTAATAAAATTATTAATATTTCTACCACTAACTCTAATTTTAATATTACTAGAAAATATTCTAAATATTTTTTCTTTCATAATATCAACTCTTTCTATTTATTAAAAGAAATACCTTCAATATTACCTGTTATTAATACTTCTTCTTCAAGCATTTTAGATATAACTAGATTAGTACCTATTATTATATATTTACTATCTAAGTAACTAATACTAATTTTAGTGTCTGAGAAGTCTAATATTTTAGTATAATTAATAATATCTAGTTTGTTATTCTTATATAATATACTAAACTTTTTATCATTTATATAATTATCTATTGATCTAACCAATTTTATTTTTTTCATATTAATATATATGATTTATAATTAAAATTTATGAAAATATTAACTTATATAGGTATTCGTAGTGCATTTTTATTTACTTTTGTCATAAGTTATATTGAATACAAAAAAGGGGTGGATTATATGTGTAATAATGAAAATAATACTTGCGAGAATTGCATCGCGGATATCCTTAAAGTTATCCTTATACTTCAGCAAAGTGTATGTCAAAATGATTGCTGCCTAGAGACTTGTGATAGAGGCTTCTTAGGACAAAATAGTAGTTTCTGTTACAACACTAGACCTATACAGTTATATACTTGTTCAGGAGGAAGTACTCCATTAGCAATGCCAATTAGTAAAGATCCAAGTATTACTACTACAAGTACTGTCTTTAGACTAGAAAAATTAGATGGCTGCTGTGCTACCTGCAGAGTACTTGCACCTAATACTGATGAGACTAGCGTATTTCCATACGAAGCTACAAACTCATTCTTTACTATTAATTTAGGATGTTGTTGCATACTAAGATGTCTAGATGATACAGTTGTTGAATGCATATAAAAAACAGGCTATATAACCTGTTTTTTTAATTGCTTACTCGTTCATAAAGAAAAATAGAACACAAAAGTTCTATTTTAATTATTTCTTAATTTAGCATTATGTTTCTTTTCTACATCTATTGCTATTCTATCAAATATTTCAGTTATTTCATCCAGTGTAAGAGTCTTATTTGGATCTTCAAAATATAATGAGAAGGCTAGTGATTTATTATTTTCTCCTAATGAAGAATCTACATATAAGTCAAATACTTCTATCTTAGTAAGAAGTTTACCTCCAGCTTTCTTGATAGTTTTAATTACTTCTTCTGAAGTTATATTTTTATCAAGAACAAAGGCTATATCTTTACTAATACCAGGGAATTTACTTATTTCTTTATATTTCATCTTAGATACTTTGATATCTTTTAATAAAGATACATTAAGTTCTATAACAAAGATATTATCTTTAGTAACATTAGGATGTATCTTACCAATAATACCTACTTTTTTATTATCTATATAGATACTCGCAGCTACTCCTGGATGTAATTCTTTAGGTAAATCTTCCTTTTTATAATAGTATCTATTATTATACCCTAAATAATTAAGTACTTTTTCTAGTATACCTTTTGTTATATAGTAGTTTACTTCTCTATTATTACCTAATTTATTATAATAAGTACCACTCATTAAAATAGTTAGTTTTTCATCTTCATAATGAATATTATCTTTTACATAATAACTCTTTCCTATTTCAAATAGATTAATATTATTATTACCACGATTAGTATTATAATCATATACTGAAAGTAAACTTGGTATTAAACTATATCTCAAAGTACTTCTCTCTTCCGTCATAGGATCTTGTAGTCTTATACTATCAAAAGTATCGTTAGTATATTTATGTACTTCACTTTCTTTTATTAGTGAGTAAGTAAGTGTTTCAGATAAACCTAAATTACTAAGTAAATGACGAATACTTCTATTAGTTTTATCTACCTTACCCATTCTAACCGGAAGAATCATCTTTCTACCTTCAATATTATCTATACCATATATTCTTCCTACTTCTTCAACTAGATCTTCTTCAATAGCAATATCTATTCTTCTACTTGGAACTGTAACTAATACTGTATCTCCTTTATCTAAAGTAGTAAAATCTAGTTTTCTAAAGATATCTAGAATAGTATTTTTATCTAGTTCTATTCCAAGTATTTTATTTATTTTACTATACGCTATTTCTATTTCTTTATCTTTGATATCAATGTTTTTATGTTCTAGCATACCTCCTACTACACTAGCAGATGCATACTTTTCAAGTAAGTTAAGACTTCTTTCCATAGCCATATATGTTCTCTTTGGATCTAGACCCTTTTCAAATCTATTTGAAGCCTCACTTCTTAATACTTTCTTACTTGTCTTTCTAATTAATACTGGATCAAATATAGCACTTTCAATAACAATATTTTTAGTATCATTTTCTACTTCAGTAGATAATCCTCCCATAATACCAGCTAGGCCAATAGCCCCAGTATTATTATATATTACTATATCTGAATTAGATAGAGTTCTCTTTTGATTATCTAATGTAGTTAATTCTTCATTATCATTAGCCATTCTTACTCCAAGTGTGCTTCCTAATCTATCAGCGTCATAGTAGTGAAGTGGCTGACCAGTCTCTAACATTACATAATTAGAAATATCTACAACATTATTAATAGGTCTAATACCTGAGGCTATTAGTCTATTCTTAATAAAAGCAGGACTTTCTTTTATCGTAACATTTACTACTTTTCTAGCAAGGAACAAAGGACATGCTTCAGTATCTACTTTTAATTCTAACTCGTCTTCGATATTTCCTGTACCTTCTTTATGTGATAAATCTATATCTTTTACTTTTTCATCATAAATTGCTCCAAGTTCATAAGCCATACCTAGTATACTAAGTAGGTCTCCCCTATTTGAAGTTAATTCAAAATCTATTACTTCGTCATCTAATTCTAAATATTTGATAGGATCTTCACCTACTGAGGCGTCTTTTGGTAATTCATGAATACCATTTATATCTTCTTCTTTTAGGAATTTATGATCTAAACCTAGTTCAGCAATAGAACATAACATACCACTAGATTCTACTCCTCTTATAACACCTTTTTTAATAGTACCACCAGGAAGTTCTGCTCCAGGTAAGGCTACTATTACTTTTAATCCTTTCCTTACATTAGGAGCTCCACATACTATTTGAAGTACTTCATCACGTACATTTACCTTACACACATGTAAATGATCTGAATCAGGATGCATATCACACTCTAATACCTCACCAATTACTAAATTAGAGGCATTTATTAATTTACCAGCACTATCGTATTCGTTGCCAACACCAGTCATTTTTTCTGCTATTGTATTAATATCATCATTTATATCAATATAATCGCTTACAAATTTTCTTGATAGCTTCATTACTCTTCATCCTTTCTATCGAATTGTCTTAACATTCTGACATCATTAGTATATAAATATCTAATATCTGGAATATTATATTTAAACATTGCTAATCTATCTAATCCTGTACCAAAAGCAAAACCAGTATATACTTCAGGGTCGTAGCCGCCCATTCTAAGTACATTAGGATGAACCATACCTGCTCCTAGTACTTCTATCCAGCCAGTATTCTTACATAGAGCGCAGCCTTTACCGCCACATTTAAAGCAAGATAAGTCTACTTCAACACTAGGCTCAGTAAAAGGAAAATAACTAGGTCTAAATCTAACTTTAGTATTATCTCCAAGAATTCTTTTAGCAAATATTTCTAGCGTACCTTTAAGGTCTGCTAATGAGATATCCTTATCAATAACCAATCCTTCTACTTGACCAAATTGATGTGAATGAGTAGCATCATCATCTCTTCGGTAAACTTTACCAGGACATATTATTCTAATAGGGCCTTTATCTTCTTTTTCTTCCATAGTATGTGCCTGTGCACAAGATGTTTGAGTACGAAGTAAATACTCAGTATCAATATAGAAAGTATCTTGAGCATCTCTTGCAGGATGACCTTCAGGTACATTAAGTCTCTTAAAACAATATTCATCAGTTTCTACTTCATTACCCGGTACTACATCATATCCCATACTAACAAATATATCTTCTACTTCTTCAATTATTCTATTAAATGGATGTAAACTACCAGTAATTATTTCTTCACTAGGAAGAGTAATATCAATAGCTTCTTTCTCTAACTTTCTATTAACTTCTTCAGTCTCTATTCTAGTTTTAACTTCTTCAAATAAATTATTAAAGTATGTTCTTACTTCATTAACCTTAATACCATATTCTTTCTTTTCTTCGTTAGGTATTTCTCTTATTTTACTTTGTAATAAAGTAATTACTCCTTCTTTACCTAAATATTTACTTTTGATATCATTTAGTTCATTTTGTTTATTAATATGTTCTAAATCAGTATCAATACTCTTCTTTATTTCTTCTATATTCATAATAACCTCCTTAAGCATTTTCATATAATGCTATTATTTCTTTCTTATTTAGACTTTTTTCTAAAGACTTAATATCTTTTATAAATTCATCGTGATCTTTAGTTATATCTTCAGTCTTAGTTAATATTACCTTCTCTATATCAGATACTCCATATCTAATTAAATATAGACAGTTTAAATTAACATTTCTAGAATTATTTATAAGTAATTCTAATAAATATTTATTTTTATTATTAATTAACTTTTCATAACTAACATAAGATATAAATTTAAATAAATAGTTTAGTTTATCTTCCAATTTAATACCTTCTTTCAAAAAAAGAAAAAAGATAGTACCATAAAAGGACGAATTAATATCCGCGGTACCACCTTTCTTTATAACATAAGTTATACTCTTAAATCTTTAACCTGATTAACGGTATAAAACTAAAGGGTGAATTCATACTAAATAATTAACTCTTCTTTCACCCTCTAAGAGCTCGCTAATAATTATTTTTATAGTATTACTACTTCCTTATCGTTGTCTTATTATATAGTCATTAAATCATTTTCTTTTTCTTTTAATTTTTCATCTACAATTTTATTATATTCATTGATTAAGTCTTGCACTCTTTCATTACCTCTTTTTTCATCATCCTCAGGTAATTTTTGGTTTTCTAATGCTTTATTAGCATCTTGTCTAATATTTCTAAGAGCTATTTTTGCTTCTTCTCCTAATCCTTTAACTTGTTTTACTAATTCTTTTCTTCTATCTTCAGTAAGTGGTGGTATTACTATAAATACTACTTCTCCATTGTTATTAGGAGTTACTCCTAAATTAGCTTCAAAGATAGCCTTTTCTATTGCTCCAAGACATGATCTATCAAATGGTTTAATAGATAATTGTCTAGCCTCAGGTATAGATATATTTGCTAAACTTTTAAGTGGTGTTGGTACTCCATAATATTCTACCATAATACCATCTAACATATTAGGATTAGCTCTACCTGCTCTAACATTAGTAAACTTGTTTTCTAAAGATTCAATTGTTAACATCATCTTTTCTTCTGTACTATTTAATATTTCTTCCATATAATCTCCTTTTTTACATTAAATAATATAACATACTTTTATGATTTATACAATATTTTTTATTATTTTTAATTCTTTTTATTCAGTTCAAGCCTTACTATGTAAGTCTTTCACTGTTATATTAAGACTAATCTTTAGTCTTAATATAATATATCTACATATCTATTATATATATAAGCCTAATCAATATATTAAAAGAAAGATATTAGTTATACCTTTCTTAATTATTACTCTTATATGTTAAATATCCAGTAGTATAATTAGCCATTGTTTTATCTACCTTAGCACTATTATATGAAGTTGCTCCTACTAATGATGTACAACCATTAAACATATTTGTAGAATTAGTTACATTATCTACATTCCATAAATCAGATACATAAATAGTTTTTAAATTACCACAGTACAAAAACATACTACCCATATTAGTTACATTTGATGTATTAAAATTACTTAAGTCTAATGAAGTTAAACTTTTACATCCACTAAACATACTATTCATATTAGTTACATTTGATGTATCAAAATTTGATATATCTAAATTTGCTAATTTAGTGCAATTTATAAGCATCCAGTGCATATCTATTACTTTACTAGTATCAAATCTTGATAAATCTAAAGTAGTAAGACTAGCACAGTTATTAAACATACCATACATATTTGTTACGTTACTAGTATCAAAATTTGATACATCTAAGGCAATTAAACCTCTGCAGGACCAAAACATACCACTCATATTTGTTACTTTACTTGTATTAAAATTAGATACATCTAGTGTCGCTAAGCCACTACAATCCGTAAACATATTTTGCATATTTGTTACTTTGCTTGTATTAAAATTAGACACATCTAATGTTATTAAGCCACTACAATATGCAAACATATTATTCATACCCGTTACATTACTTGTATCAAAATTTGATATGTCTAAAGTAGTAAGGCTACCGCACCCATTAAACATATAACCCATATTCTTTACTTTACTTGTATTGAAATTTGATAAATCTAGTGTTGTCAAGCTACTACAAGAATTAAACATATGCGCCATATTAGCCACATTACTTGTATTAAAACTAGATAAATTTAATTCAGTTAAGTTTGTACACGTTTGAAACATAAAATGCATATATACTACTTTACTTGTATTAAAATTAGATAAATCTAAAGTTGTTAAACTACGGCATCCCAAAAACATACCATACATATCAGTAACATTTGATGTGTCAAAATTACTCAGATCTAAGGTTGTTAGTTTGCTACATCCATAAAACATATTAACCATAGATTTTACTTTTGAAGTGTTGAATGAACTCAAATTTATACTTTGTAATGATTTACATCCTTGAAACATTCCGCCATAAGAATAGTTTGCCCAAGTACCCATATATTCTACATTAGATGTATCAAAATTACTTAGATCTAAAGTTGTTAAATTGCTACAGCTATTAAACATACCGATCATATTTGTTACCTTAGATGTATCAAAGTTTGATACATCTATTGTAGTAAGACTACTGCAGCCATAAAATATATAACTCATATCCGTTACTTTACTTGTATTAAAATTAGATAAATTTATTTCTTTTAATCCAGAACTACTATAAAACATTTTAGACATATTAGTTATATATGTTGTATCTAGTTTAGATAAATCTAATTTCTCAATATTAGTTAGATAAGCAAACATTCCTGAAGCATTAGTATTTGCTTGTAATACTCCATTTTCTCCTCCTAACCACATATCATAGTTACCATTGTTATTCTTCTTATACCATAACATTACTGTTCCATCTTTATTTGATGATATATCTTTTGATACTATTCCTTCTTCTTC
>CAKOQV010000002.1 GCA_934101345.1 uncultured Bacilli bacterium | reverse complement strand
ACTTGGAGTGGCTATTCTTATGGTGGAATGTTTCAAGGATGTAAATCATTGCAGAGTATAAATTTAAGTTCATTCAACACTTCAAAAGTAAAATCTATGGTTAATATGTTTAAAGGATGCGAAAGTTTAACAAGTATAGATTTATCAAATTTTGATACATCTAATGTTACTGAAATGTATAGTATGTTTTCTTTATGCAAAAGTTTAACAAGTATAGATTTATCAAATTTTAATACCAGTAAAGTAACAAATATGTCTAGTATGTTTTGGAGCTGTTATAGTTTAACAACGCTAGATTTATCTAAATTTGACACATCAAATGTAATAAATATGAGTTGTATGTTTCAGGGTTGCGCAAGTTTAATAAACTTAAATTTATCAAGTTTTAATACCAGTAAAGTAACAAATATGCGTGATATGTTTTATAGATGCGGAAAGTTAACAACAATAGATTTATCTAATTTTGATACAAGCAAAGTGACAAATATGTATGACATGTTTTGTTATTGCAGTAGTTTAACAAACTTGGACTTATCAAACTTTAATACAAGCAATGTAACAAATATAGCTTGTATGTTTTGGGGTTGTAATAGTTTAACTGCTTTAGATTTATCAAACTTTAATACAAGTAATGTAACGAATATGAGAGGTATGTTTTATAACTGCGCCAAATTAACTACTTTAAATATATCAAAATTTAATACGTCTAATGTGACTGATATGAATGCTATGTTTTATGGCTGCAATAGGTTGACAACATTAAATTTATCGAATTTTAATACAAGTAAAGTAACAAATATGAATAATATGTTTGCTGGCTGCAGTAGTCTTACTACACTAGATTTATCAAATTTTGTTACAAATAAAGTAACAAATATGGAACGTATGTTTAGCGGATGCAGTGGTTTAACATCGTTAGATTTATCTAATTTTAATACGAGCAATGTAACAAACTTAAGTTTTATGTTTATGTCTTGTAATAAATTAGCTACTGTTAATTTATCAAATTTTGACACATCAAATGTAACTACGATGGGAGGTATGTTTCAAGCTTGCAATAGCTTGGTAAGCTTAGATCTATCTAATTTTAATGTAGGCAATGTTAATGATATGGGATACATGTTTGCTAGTTGTAATAATTTAACAATAATTGATTTGTCAAATTTTAATACACTTGCATTGTTAAAAATTGATTATATGTTTTGGAATTGCTGGAAGTTAAAAACTATTTATGTATCTGATTTATGGAATGTAGATAATGTAACTAATTCTACAAATATGTTTTTAAGTTGTGGTCATTTATCAGGAGCAGTACCATATAATAAGGCTAAAACAGATAAAACAATGGCTAACTATACTACTGGATATTTGACGTATAAGAGTAATAACTAAGAAAGGTATAACTAATATCTTTCTTTTAGTATATATTTATGACTTATATATGATAGGTATGTAGATACATTGTTATTAGACTTAAGGCTAATAACAACACTAAAAGACCTTGGCTTTTAGTGAAAGGATGATATAAATGGAAATATATGGTAATATTTTGGTAATAAAGTAATTAAAATGTGTAAAATAAAATACAATTTAAAAAAGATATTGCTTTATTAATTGAAATATAGTACAATTATGGTAGAAATAGTAGGCGGAGGATATAATGATGAAATTGAATAGAAAAGGTCAGACTTTGGTTGAGTATGTACTGATAATAGTTTTAATTACTGTTGTTGCAATTGGGGCTGTTAAAATATTTGGAGGATATCTTCAAGATGCAATAACTAAGGTTGGATGTAATATATCCGGTAAAGAATATGTTGAAGGCGAAAAGGTAGGCGATGCTTATTGTGCTGGAGATGAAAATAAATTATTTGATTAATAGAATATAAATCGACATAGTATTTATGTTCTTTTTTTTATAATTAATATATGGAAATGTATATTGATTTATTTTTTATATTTAATGTTATTATGGACTATATTATTATTATGACTACGAGTATTTTACTTAAGAGAAGAACTAATCATATTAGAATGATACTTTCTTCTTTAATAGGAGGTATATCTTCATTAGTACTATTTACTTCTATTAATAAGATAGTTATAGAAATAGTTAGTATTGTTATCATGATACTTATTTCTTTTGGATATAAGGGTATTAGATATTTAATTAAAAATATTCTATATATGTATATTCTTAGTACACTACTCGGAGGTATTATATATTTATTTAATGTTAAAGTATCTAATAGTATATTTCTTACTTATTTAATTATTATAGTTATTAGTATAGAAGTTATGATCTTATATATAAAAGAAAATAAGAAAATGAGAAGTATTTATAATAATTATTATAAGGTAGACATATATTTTAAAGATAGAGAAAAATTATCTTTAATAGGATTTGTTGATACTGGTAATAATTTATATGATCCATATAAAAAAAGACCTGTTATTATTGTTCCTGATAAATATATTAAGGAAGATAAATATATTTTAGTTCCATATCATACAATAAGCGGTAATGGTCTACTTAAATGTATTAAACCTGATATTATTTTTATTGATGGTATAGGATACAAAGGTAATGTTCTAGTGGGATTTTCTGATAGTTTTAATTTTGGTGATGGAGTAGATGTAATACTACATAAAGATATAATGAAAGGATGATAATATGTTAAAATTACTTAAAAGAATTATTGCTAGACTTAATTATTTGTTTTTTGTAGGTAGTACTGATATATTACCTGAACCTTTGAGTAAAGAAGATGAGGAAAAGTATGTTAATATGTTTTTAAGTGGTGATATGACAGCGAGAGATAAACTTATTGAACATAATCTTAGATTAGTGGTATTTTTGGCTAAGAAGTATGAAAATACGAAGATTGATTTAGAAGATTTAGTATCTATTGGTACTATAGGTCTTATTAAGGGAGTTAATACTTATCAAAATGATAAGAATATCAAACTAGCTACTTATGCTTCAAGATGTATTGATAATGAAATACTTATGTATCTTAGAAAGACTAAAAAAAAGAGAACTGAAGTTTCTTTTGAGGATTCTTTATCTTTTGATTCTGAAGGTAATGAACTTCATTTAGAGGATGTTCTTGGTACTGATGATAATATTGTTACTAAGCCTATTGAAGATGAACTTGATAAGAAACTTATGTACAAAGAAGTATCTAAGCTTGGTAAGAGGGATAAAGAAATTATTGAACTTAGATATGGTCTTAATGGTAAGAAGGAAATGACTCAGAAAGAAGTTGCTAATATGCTTGGTATATCACAATCTTATATTTCAAGAATAGAAAAGAAAGTTATTAAGAAGTTATCTAGTATAATTAAGTTATAAATTCCTTAACTCTTTTTCTAAAATGTACTATGAAAATTATTGATAAATATTTGAGGTTATAGTATAATAATATTATATTAGATAAGAAGGAGAGTTTTTATGAAAGAATTATTTAATAAGATAAAAGACTGGGCAATGAAAAATAAAGGTTTTGCTATTATTATTTCATTAAGTATAGTATTATTTTTGATATTACTAATTATATTTTTACAAATGTTATTAGGAGGTTCTTCTGATAAGTATGGTAATAGGTTAGAGGGTATTGATAAAGTTAAAATAAGTAATGAAACTTTTGAAAGTGTAAAGAATGAAGTATCTGATACTGGACTAACTGAAGATATTAGTACAAGAATTCAAGGAAAGATAGTTTATACCACTATTACACTAAAAAGTGATACTTCAAAGGATAAAGCAAAGGAAATTGCTAGTAATACATTAGATAACTATAGTGAAGACGAACTTAAATTTTATGATTTTTCATTTTTCTTAAAATGGAATAGTGAAGATGGAGAAATAGTAATTACTGGTAATAAACATCATAGTTTAGATAGTATTACTTGGACTAATAATTAGGTGATGTTATGAAGAAGAAAAATAATAAAACGATTATTTTAATTGTTATTGGAGTACTTTTTTTAGTACTGTTTGGTATTTTTATACTTAACTATAGTAAAGATGATGCTAGTTTTTCTATATTGGAAAAGAAGTGGATTAGTGATAATACTAGAAATGTTATTGATGTTAATGTATATAATGATGTTCCTGTTTATGGTAATAGTGGAAAAGGTATAGCATTTGATTTATTAGATGATTTTACTGATAAGTATGGTATTAATTTTAATAAGATTTCTTATTTAAAGAGTAATAATTCTAATTTAAAAAATACTGCTTTTAGAATTCTTGATAATAATACTGAACTATCTGATAATGATATTCTATTATATGATGATAGCTATGTATTGATATCTAATAATGAGATGGTAATAGATCGTATAGAAGATATGGATGGTATTACTGTAGCTACTTTTGCTAATGATATTGGAACAATATCTAATTATTTGAATGAGAATAAAAATATTAAGTATGTTGCAAAAGATACTATGAATGATATTGTAGAAGCATTTAATAATGAAGAAATAGAATATGCTATAGTTCCTTATAATATGAATATGAATTATATTTTAAAAAATAATTTTAATATTATATATCATTTACCAGATATTTCTAATAAATATGTTCTTACTATTGAAAATAAAACTTTTTTAAATATAATGAAGAAATTTTATAAAGGATTTTCACAGGAAAAACAACTTTTATCATATAAAGAACATTTTTTAGATGAATTCTTTTATAATAAGGAAATTTCCTCTAGTGATAGAATTAGTTATAATAGTACATCTTATAATGTTGGATATATTACTTATATGCCTTTTATAAGTGAAAATAATAATGAACTAGTAGGAACTTTGTCTAATTATTTTAAAGATTTTTCTGATGTCTTTGATATTGACTTTAAATTTATTGCTTATGATAATATTGCTAGTTTAAAGAAAGATTTATCTAGTGGTATTATTGATGTAGCTTTAGCTAACTTTGATACTGATGGAATGAACATAGATACTTTATATACTCCTTCATTATTTAGAGAAGAATATGTTGTTTTATCTAAAGATAGGTTTGTAGTTGATTCAGTAAAAAGTTTGAAAGATAAAGAAGTAATGGTGCTTAAAGATAGTTATATTAACGATGTTATTAAGAGTGATGGTGTTAAGTATAAAGCTTATGATGACACAGATACTTTGATTAAAAATGTTAGTAATAATTCTATTTTAGTAATTGATAAAGGTACTTATGAATATTACCGAAATAGGAAACTTAATGACTTTAATGAATTATATATGGGAGTACTTCCTTATCAGTATAGGTTTGTAATTCGTGATGTTAATAAGAATACTTTATTTGCTAAAATGTTTAGTTATTATGTTTCCACTGTTGATTATGATAATGTTAAATTTGATTATAATACTAGTTCAAATATATATGATTATACTTTACTTATTACTTTCTTAATTACTTTATTTGTTATTCTTACTATTATTTTCTTTATATTTATAATTAAAAGAAAAAAGAATAACAATGATATAATTATTACTAATAATGATAAACTAAGATATATTGATGCAATGACTTCTTTAAAAAATAGAACTTATTTGAATAGTAAAATTAAAGAGTGGGATGAAAATGTTATTTATCCTCAGGGATTTGTTGTTATAGATCTTAATAATATTAAATATATTAATGATAATAAGGGCCATGAAGAAGGCGATATTGTTATTAAGAAAGCTGCTAGTATTCTTATAGTTAATCAAGAAGCTAATACGGATATTATTAGAACTGATGGTACTGAGTTTTTGGTTTATATGGTTGGATATAGTGAGAAAGATGTTATAGCCTATACTAGAAAAATATATAAAGAACTTAAGGAATTACCTTATGGGTTTGGAGCTACTATTGGATATAGTATGATAATGGATGATGTTAAAACGGTAGATGATGCTATTAATGAAGCCACTATTGATATGAGAAACAAAAAAGAAAATCAGTAGGTGATTTTAATGAAAAATATTAAAAAGTATATTAAGAAGATAATTAAAATTCTAAGTTTGAAAGAACTTAGAATTTTGCCTGCTTATTTAGCTTATAGTTTTGTACTAGCTAGTATTCCTTTATTTACAATAATTGTTATTGTAGCAGGAAGGTTTGGTATATCGATAGATACTGTTATTAATTTAATGAATGATGTACTTCCTGGATATGTTAGTAGTACTATTACTAATGTTATATCTGGTAAAAATTATGATTTATCTATTGGATTTTTAAATCTTATTACTTTCTTTTTAGCGGTAAAAGGTACTTATTCTATTATTACTGCTTCGAATAGTTTATATAAGATAGATATGAGCTCTCCTGTTAAGGATATAATTAAGTCTGTTTTAATACTTATTATTATAATTGTTATATTATTATTCTTAATCATTGTACCAATACTTGGTGATAGGATATTGGAACTATTTAGAAATTATAATTTATTTAAAGATATCATTGATAGTCTTTTACTAGTTTATAAAGCTATTAGATGGCCTTTAACTTTCTTAATGATATTCTTTAGTGTTAAATTAATATATGTACTAGCACCATCTGTTAAAATAAAGGGTAGTGATACTACTATTGGAGCATTTATTACCACTATGGGATGGATATTATTTACTTTGATATTTGGATATTATATTAAGTATTTTAGTAAGTATGATATTATATATGGCGGATTATCTAGTATAACAATATTATTAATATGGATTTATGCTTTATGTTTTATATTAGTACTTGGTATTGTTATTAATACTCTTAAGTATAATAAGTAATATTTTTGTTATAATATGTATGGATACATTAATAGTATTACTTAGTATCCATTCACAGACTATTGTTAAAATAATATAGTAATACTATTGTCTCCTTATAAATGGAGTCTTATGACTTAAGTGAGTTTGATGCTCACTTTTTATTTTGGTTTACATTTGAGACAAAAAATAATTATAATATGTAGAAAAATGTATGAAAAAATGTTATAATGTATAAGAGGTAGAGTATATGAAAAGAGTTTTATTTACAATTATATTATTTTTATCTTTTAGTATTAGTGTTAGTGCTCTTACAGGATATGCTTATTGCCCTGATGATAATGCTCCTGTTAATATGAGAAAGGAACCAAGCACAAGTAGTAATCTGATTGGTAATGGTATTACTTGTAATGATACTGTAGAAATACTAGATGAAAATCCTGGTAGTGACTGGTATCAAATAAAGTATAAAGATTTAACTGGCTATGCTTCAAAAAAATATATTAAATTAAATGGTACTCTTACTGATGATGGTAAAGTAGTATGTATTGAAGATACTTCACCATTAACAATGTATAGTGATTTAAATCGACAACATAAAATTAGTGGTGGTGCACTTAGCTGTGGTACTAAAGTAAAAATACTTGATAGAAATGCTGGCAAAGATGGTAGAGGTACATGTTCTACTAGTTTATATAAAATAAAATATGGTAATTTGGAAGGATATGTTTGTGGTAAATATATTGAAAGAGATGCAAGTAGTATAAATTTAAATACAGATGATTTAAAGAAGTATCGTGAAGGACTTAGTAAGATATTTCCTGAGAGTTATTTAGATGATTTAGTAAGATTACATGCTATGTATCCTAACTGGGAATTTCGTGCTTTTAATACTGGCTTAGATTGGAATGATGTTATTGAAAATGAAAGCGTAGTAAAAGGTAGAAACTTAGTTTGGTATAGTTATGGTGAAGGTTATCGTAGTAAAGAATCTTATAGTTATAATTATGCTACCGATGAATATTATAGACATTATAAAGAGGTTAATTGGTGGTATGCTTCTCCAGAAGCAGTAGCTTATTATATGGATCCAAGAAATTATTTTGATACCAAAAATATATTTGCTTTTGAGTCTTTATCTTATGAGTCTTCTTTTCAAACTAGTAATATTGTAGATAAGATACTTGGTAATACTTTTATGCCAAATGTTTATAAGAAATATAGTAGTAATCCTTATACAGATGCCTTTATGGCTGCTGCAAGTACATATGGAGTCAGCCCTGTTCATTTAGCAAGTAGAATAAGACAGGAACAAGGTATTAATGGTTCTTCGACAGGTCTTGGTACTTATAAAGGGTATGAAAACATATTTAACTTTTATAATATAAAGGCTGTTGGTAATGATCCTTCAGTAGCATTATTATGGGCTAAAGGTGGTGCAAATGGTACTTTAACTTCTTATGGTAGACCTTGGGATAGTCCTTATAAATCTATAGTAGGTGGTGCTAAATTCTTAGGTGAAGATTATATTAATATTGGACAGAATACTTTGTATTTTGAAAAGTTTGATGTTTCAAGAAGTAGTGGTCGTTACACACATCAATATATGCAAAACTTAACTGCTCCTTTATCTGAAGCTGTTACTACTTATACTAGTTATAGTGAGATAAATAATCTTTTTGATGAATCTTTAGTATTTATTATACCGGTATATAATAATATGCCTAATACTAAAGTAGAAGCTCCTTCTAATAAAAATCCTAATAGTTATTTAAAGGGTATTAAAGTTAATGATAAAGATATAGATGGCTTTGCTTATGATAAACTAAATTATAGTATGGAGGCAGATACAGGGGTAGATAGCGTTAAGATAGAAGCTACATCAATTAATAATAAAGCAAGTATAGAAGGACTTGGTACTATTAAATTAGAGAATGGTGATAATAATATTAATATTAAGGTAATTGCTGAAAATGGTAATGTAACTAATTATGTTTTGACTATTAATAAGAAAGAAAAAGAAGAAAATATTGATGTACCTGATGATAATACTATTACTAATATTATTATAGATAATACTGATTTTGTATTTAATAAAGATACTTTGAAATATGATATTGAAACTTCTTTTGTTAATAGTAAATTAAGTATTAAATATTATATTAGTAATGATATTAATACTAGAGAAATAGACTTAATAGTAGGAAAGAATATTGTTAATATTGGTAAGTATACAATAAATATTACTAGAAGTGATATAGCTATTGAAACTGCTCTTAATAATTCTGGTATTAAATATAATAATAGTTATATATATGGTATTAGTTTAAATACTGGTACTGATAGTTTAATTAATAATATTAAAAAGATTAGTGATACTTTGTCTATTTCTATTAAAGATAGTAATGGTAATAATTCTTCAATATTTAAAACTGGTGATAAAGTTAATATTAAGTCTTCTCTAGAAGAAAGGAATTATGAAGTACTTATATATGGTGATGTTAATGGTGATGGTGTTATAGATAAACTTGATTATTTAGCAATACTTAGACATTATTATGGATATAAGAAATATGATGGAGTATACAAAGAGGCTGCTGATGTCAATAAAGATGGTACTATAGATAAACTTGATTATTTGGCAGTACTTAGAGATTATTATGGATATAAAAAGATAGTACAGTAAAGGAGTAAAAATGAAAAAGAAATATATTATTGTTAGTTTGATTAGTTTTATATTATTTAGCAGTCAAGTAAGTGCTGCGAGTGTTAGTATTAAAGCAAGTAATACTTCAATAACTAGAGGTAATAGTGTTACTGTAACTGCTACTGTTAATAGTGATAGTCCTCTAGTTAGTATTGAAGGTACACTTATGTGTAAAGGAGCTGGAGTATCTTCTGGAGTAGATATGGCTTTTGATGATAGTAGTAATAGTGTTTATTCTAAGTCATATAGTGCAACAGTTAAACCCAGTAGTTCTGGTACAATATCTTGTAGTGTTACTTCAAGTAGAATTACAAATATGGCTAGTGATAGCTGGCAAAATCTAGGAGATAAAACGGTTAGTATTAAAGTTAGTGAACCAGTATATATACCTCCAAAAACTTATAGTAGTAATAACTACTTAAAGTCTTTAGATATTGAAGGTTATACTATTGATTTTAATAAGGATACTAGTGAATATAGTATCGAAGTACCTAATGGTACTGAAAAAGTTAATATTAAAACTTCTTTAGAGGATACTAAGGCTAAAGTATCTGGTGATGGGGAGGTTAGTGTTAGTGAAGGTACTAATAAGTTAGAGGTAAAAGTAACTGCTGAAAATGGTAATGAGAGAGTATATATTATTAATGTTACTGTTAAAGAGTTAGATCCAATCGAAGTAACTATTAATAAAAAGAAATATACGATAGTTAGAAAAGAAGGAGTAATTGAGAATATTCCAGAAAATTATGAAAAGTCTTCAATTAAGATAGGAGAGGATGATATTCTTTGTTATAAGAATACTAAAACTAATAATATATTAATAGGTCTTAAAAATGAAAAAGGAGAGGCTAAGTTCTATTCTTATGATGAAAAAACTAAGAAGTATACCTTATACAATGGATATAAAATAGGAGGATTATATTTAAATATTATTGCTATGCCAAGTGATAAAATACCAAGTGGTTATTCCAAGGTATCATTTAAATATGAAAATAATAAGTTAGATGGATATCAATTAATTGATAAGAGTAGTTCTTATGCTGCTGATGACAGTGTTAAGGGTAGTGATTTTTACTTATTATATGCTGTTAATGAAACTACTGGGGAAACTAGTACTTATGTTTATGATAAATTAGAGGGTACTATTCAGAGATTTAATACTAGTATGATGCTTGCTTATGAGAAAAAGGCTGATAATTATTTCTTGTACTTCTTATTATCTTTAGTAGTACTTGCTACGACAGTTATTACATTTACTATTGTTTTAATGAAGAAAAAGAAGCATAAAACAAAACTTGCTTAATATAATATAGTATCATTATGATTAATGAGAAAGAGAAACATAAGTGTTTTATGCTTCTCTTTTTTAATATTATATTGTTCCTTTGGCTTTCTTACGCCTTTAGAGATTACAAACTCTAAAGGAATAAAATATGATTTACTTTTTATCTGTAATTTGATACAATTATATTGTGATGAATATGAAAAATAAAAGTTTAAAAAAACTATTAATTGTTATTTTATTGTTAGTGCTAGTTAGTTTAATATTATTATTTATAGATAAGAGTTCTTATAAAGATTATACTAGAAGTTATTTTTATTTTGATACTTATATTAATGTTAAGGTAAATACTGTTAAAACTGAAAAAGAAATGAATGACATATTTAATGATATAGATTATTTATATGATAGTTATCATAAACTTACTGATGCTTTTGATAGTTATGATGGTATAGTTAATGTTTATTATTTAAACAATAATCTTAATAATAATGAGAATATTGAAATAGATACTAGACTTGCTAATATTATTAAGACTGGTATAGATTTTTATGATATTACTGATGGTTTATTTAATGTAGCTGCGGGTAATTTAACGATAAAATGGAAAGAGTTTATTGATTCTTGCGATAAACTTCCTAATATGGAAGAACTTAATGTCAATACTAATATTAATGATATTAAGTTAGATGGTAATAATTATAGTAAGAGTAATGATATTAAGTTAGATTTAGGTGGTATTGCTAAAGGTTATGTTACTGAATTAGTAGGTAGATACTTAGAAGAAAATGATATTTATTCTTATATTATTAATGCTGGTGGTAATGTAATGGTAGGTAAGGCTTATAATAAAGATACTTTTCTAGTAGGTATTACTAACCCTGATAATAAAGACGATATGTTTACTAAAGTTAAAGTTAATAATTTATCAATAGTTACTTCAGGTAGTTATCAAAGATATTGTACTTTAGATGGTATTAATTATAATCATATTATTAATCCTATAACTAAGTATCCTAGTAATTATATGAAGTCTGTTACAGTAGTTAGTAAGAGTTCAATGATGGCAGATATTTATAGTACTTATTTATTCTTACTTCCAGTAGAAGATGGGTTAAAGATAGTTAATAATACTCCTGATATAGAAGCTATATGGTATATAGATAAAGATAATATAGTTAGAAGTGATGATTTTAATTATGAATAAAAATGATATTAAATTAATTATAGTTATTCTTGTTATAGTAGGAATTCTTATACTTATTATTAATCTTAATAAAAAAGATGGAGATACAGTAGAAGTATATTATAAAGATGATTTAGTACTTAGTGCAGATCTTTCTATAGATAATACTTATACAGTAGAGGGACTTCTTGGTGATGTAGTAATTGAAGTAAAAGATAAAAAAGTCAGAGTAGTAAAAGAAAACTCTCCGAAAAATATATGTAGCAAAGAAGGATATATTAGTGATAGTACCAAACCTCTTATCTGCTTACCTAATAAAGTTGTTATTAAGATAGTACAAAGTAGTGATATGGATGGTGTTGTATACTAATGAAAACAAGAGATATTACAGTAATAGGAATAATGACCGCAATAAGTGTAGTTATTTCTATTATAGAGAGTTATTTTACTTTTATTAGTGATTTTATACCAGGATTAAAACTTGGTTTATCTAATATCGTTATAATATATGTTTTATATAAATATGGTTTTAAGACTTCAATTATGGTATCTCTTATTAGAGTATTAATTGTAGCTTTACTTAGAACAGGCTTTGGTATTAATTTTTTCTTTTCTTTATCAGGAGCATTATTTAGTATAATAGCTATGGTACTAGTTAAGAAAACTAAATTATCTATAATTGGTGTATCAATAGTAGGTAGTATATTTCATAGTATAGGACAAGTACTTGTAGGAATATTAGTACTTAATAATTATAATATTACCTATTATTTACCATATTTATTAATATTTTCTATTCCTACTGGTATAATCGTGGGAATAATATCTAAAAAACTTATAGATAATACAAAGAATATAGGAAGGAATTAGAGTATGAATGAAGTTATTAAATTATTAACTGAAAAGAATAAAACTATTAGTACAATGGAATCTTGTACTGGTGGTGGTATAGCTAATGCTATTACTAATATCGAAGGATCTAGTGAAGTATTTAAGTTTGGAGCAGTTACTTATTCTAATGAATATAAAATTAAAATGGGAGTAAGCAATGATGTTATTGATAAATATACTGTCTATAGTACTGAGACTAGTAATGAAATGAGTAATAATATTAGTAATTATACTAATTCTAATTATGGTATTGGAGTTACTGGTAAATTAAATAGAGTAGATAAGTTTAATTTATATGGTGAAGATAATATTGTTTATATTAGTATTTATGATAAAGATAATGATAAATATTATAATGAAATAGTAAAGGTTATTTGTGATAATAGAGAAGATAATAAGAAATTAGTAATTGATATGGTTACTAATATGTTAAAAAAGATAGTGTAGGTGAAGTTATGTTAGCAAATATTTTACTTGGTATAGCAACAATTAGTACCTTCTTTTCTTATTTACCTCAGGCTATAAAAATACTTAGAAATAAAACTGCTAGTGACCTTAGTATTTCTTCATGGATATTATGGGTAATAAGTAGTTTATCATACTTTTTATATGCTATTTTATGTAGTAATGAATTTATGCTTAAAGTAGTTACCACTACTGAATTTATCTTTTGCCTTTTAATACTAGTATTAACTATTATATATAGAAAGCCTAGTATTAGTAAGAGAATAAGAATATTTATTAGAAACAAATTTAATAAATAAAATGTAAATTATGTGTAAAATAGTAATTTTACTCAAAAACATCTTTTAAGGGTATCAAAAAAGTGAGGTGAGGACTTTTAGAAAACTAAAGGTCTTTTTTCTTATCTTTTTTAATACTCAAAAACAAGTTTTAGTCATTTGCAATATATTTTAGAAGCTGCTAGTGTGATTTATAGAGGCGCAGAAATAATTATTATAAAGAAATAAAAAATGAACTAATAAACAATGAAGTATACAAAAGGGTAAAAGATTATTCAAAAAATAAAAATGAACTAAGTACTTATTATAATGTAGGTAAGTTATTAATTGAAGCTCAAGGAGGTGAAGGTAGGGCTAAGTATGGTGATGGTTTAATAAAAGAGTATTCAGAAAGATTAACAAAAGAATTAGGAAAAGGATATTCCTCTAGAAGTTTAAAAAACATGAGGAAGTTTTATTTGATATATCAAAAATGGCAGGCATTGCCTGCCCAATTGACATGGAGCCATTATTGTGAATTTATTATCTATTAAAGATTTTATTTGTTATAAGAAAAATTGCACCACTGGTGCACTAATTACAATTACTAAACTAATACTAAATATATACTTCTCTCTTATATATAATAGATATGGCTGATATATTGTTGTTAGACTACAGGCTAACAACAACACTCTATAGACCTTAGACTATAGAGTGATTATACAATATTATCTAAATATAACTTATATACTTTATTAAAATCAATAATATCAAAAATATTCTCTAAATATTTCTTTCTTAAATAAGTATACTTCAAATAATAAGAATGTTCCCATACATCGATAGTCATAATAGGAGTAAAACCATAATAATAAGGAGTATCTTGATTAGAAGTATTAATAATTCTAAGCTTATTATTCTTATCCATTACTAAAAAAGTATATCCACTACCTTTAACTTCCATAGCCATATCAATAAATTCCTCTCTAAATAAAGAGAAAGAACCAAAATATTTATTAATTATATTAAGAAGTTCTATAGGTATATCTTTCTTTTTATTGGTCAAATTATAAAAATATAGGCTATGATTTAAATATCCTCCTAGATTAAATAAAATCTCATCTCTATTCTCCATAGGCAGTATATCAATGTGCTTAGCTAGGTATTCAGGAGAGTCTTTATAATCATAATTAATATCATTTAAATATTTATTTAACTTATCTGTATAATTTCTATAATGAGCATTATAATGAAGATCTAGTGTTCTATCATCAATATAGGGCTCTAAACTCTTATAATCTAAAGTAATTCTTTTATATTCCATATATCATTCACCAATACATTATATTATTACTTCCCATAATTTACCACATTTATTTGATAATTTAACCAAATAAAATTAATATAATTAAATCAAGAAAAGAGGTGATAGATGATTAGATAAGAAAAAATATTAATTTTGTGTTATACTATATTTAGGAAGTGATATATATGAAAACAATAGCACTAGTAGAGGATGAAAAAGATTTAAATAATCTAATAAGAACATATCTAGAAAAAGAAGGCTATAATGTAGTATCCTATTATGATGGAGATAGTACTATAAATAATATAAATAAAGATGTAGATTTATGGATATTAGATATAATGCTTGGAGATACCATCAGTGGATATGACATTATAAAGAAAATCCGTGAGGAGAATCCTGATGTACCAGTAATATTTACATCCGCGAGAGATAAAGATCTAGATAAAATAATAGGTTTAGAATTAGGAAGTGATGATTATATCGCAAAACCATATTCTCCTAAAGAACTAGTACTTAGAGTAAATAATATCATAAGAAGAGTTTACTCCAAAGAAAAACAAAAACTTACCTATAAAGATTATACTATAGACTTAGAAAAAAGAATGGTACTTCACAAAGGTGAAAGTATAAATCTAACTACTTTAGAGTTTGATTTACTCTATATGTTTGTTACCAATATAAATAAGTCCTTCTCAAGGGATGATATTTTAAACAACATTTGGGGAGAAAACTATTTTGGTACTGATAGAGTAGTAGATGATCTAGTAAGAAGACTTAGAAAGAAAATGTCAGAGTTAGATATAAATACAATCTATGGCTATGGGTATAGATTATTATGAGAAAACCTAATCTAACTGAACAATTACTATTTATTTGTATAGTAATAGTGATAATAATAATAATATCACTAGGAATAATATTACCTAGAAACTTATTACCAATATATGAAGATAATCTATATAACTATCTTGGTGAATCTTTAAATATATTGGATAGTCCTGAGAATAGTAAAATAAATAGTGAAGTAGCTTATATATATGTTAATAATGAAAATATATATATATCAAATAACTTAAATAAAGTAATAGGATTAGATTCTCCTAAAGAAATTCTAAGTAAAATAAATAAAGAAGAAGGAAAATTTCTCTATAACAAGAAAGTATATTATTATAGTACTATTACTTCAAATAATACTAAGAAAATAGCACTTACTGGTAGTAGTTATATAAATGATATGCGTATATCAATATTTAAGATAATCCTTCTTGTAGTAGGTATAACCTTTATAATAGTATCAATGGTAATCCTAATATGGTCTAATAACTTAGTTAATAGAATAAAAAAATTAAAAGAAAAAATAGATAACTTGAATAATGATAACTATAATCATAAGATAAAATATGATTATGAAGATGAAATATCTACTCTTGAGGTAGCTTTGGAGAAAATGCGTGTATATTTGAAAGAAGAAGAAGAATATAAAAATCAAATGTACCAGAACATTTCCCATGATTTTAAGACTCCTATCACAGTAATGAAATCCTATATCGAAGCATTCGAAGATGGTGTAATAACAGATAAAGAAGCCGTAAAAGTATCTAAAGAGCAATTATCTAAATTAGAAGGTAAAGTTCACTCCTTATTGTACCTTAATAAATTAAACTATTTTAAAGACAAAAAAGATATTATAAAAGAAAGGTGTGATGTCAGTAAAGTAGTCTTTGATTCAGTTGATAAATTCTCTTTAGTAAGAAATGATGTTAAATTCACTTTAGATATTGATGAAAAAAATACTATCTTTAAAGGTAGTAGTGAGATGTGGGAAGCAATTATAGATAATATATTAAATAACTTTATTAGATATGCTAATAAAGAAATAAAGATAACCATAAAAAATAATAAGATAATTCTATTTAATGATGGACCAAATATTGATAAAGATGTATTAAATAATATCTTTTCTCCTTTTGAAAAGGGGGTTAATGGTGTGTTTGGTTTGGGATTATCTATTGTAAAGAAAACACTTACATTCTTAAATTATGACATTAACATTCAAAATACTAAAAATGGTGTTAAGTTTATAATAAGTTAAGAACTCTTATTTTAGGGTTCTTTTCTTTATGTACTCTATTAAGCCTTATTCTAAGTCTTAATAGTGTTTATTTGAGCCAAAGTATTGCCCTAAAATAAATATATCAGCCATATCTATCATATAGAAGAGAGTAGTATATACTAGTAATTAAAAAAAAGAAGATTACTCTTCTTCGATAGCTCCTGTTGGACAAGATTCTAAAGCAGTAGTAGCTTCTTCTTCGATAGCTCCTGTTGGACAAGATTCTAAAGCAGTATTTGCTTCTTCTTCGTGTTCTTCCGCTACTGGGGTTTCAATAACTTTAGCTAAATTATCATCATCAAAATCAAATACATTCTCACATAGACTAACACATTGTCCACATCCAATACATTTATCTTTATTAATTTTTAATTCCATAATCATACCTTCTTTCTATTTAATTATATCAAAATCAAATAAAAAATCAACATAAAATCTTTTATTTATTAAAAAAATATGTTATTATATTAATAGTAGAGGTAGAGCAATATGGAAAGTAGAATGGAAAAATATTATAAAGAAGATTTAAGTGAATTTAATAGAACTAAGAGAAATGAAAAACTTTATAGAGATATTTCCTCTGAAATATCTGAACTAGATAATTTACCAATACCTGATAATTCCAATGAAATAGATATAAATGGTTTAAGAGAAATAGTTTCCAGTAGAGATGGGTATCGAAAAGCTAAAGACTTAGGTAGAATAGTTACCATTCCAAGAAGAGAAATAACTAGTGAAGTACCAAAAGAGAGTAGTAGAGTATATGATATTAATGTTTTACTTGAAAATGCTAAAAATGAAATAAATAAAAGTGCTGAAGTAAATAATGAAGAAACTAAAATTAATACTAATTTTTTAACCAATCTTGAAGACGCTAATATATCAAATATACCTGAAGCAGATGATGCTATGGAACTTTCAGAAGAAGTACCTAGTACAGATAAAAAAGAGAGTAATACTAATTCTCTTCCTTTAGATATATTAGTAGATTTAAAAGGTGATGATAATACTGTAGTAACTGATCCTATTGTTAAAGAAGAAGTTACTATGATAAAAAAAATTAAAGAGGGTGAAACTTTTTATAGTGGATCATTTAATTTTAGTAAAAAGGATTTTGATGAAGATGATGATGAAAAATTATTTGATGATAAATCTCATAATGGTATAAAAATATTTTTCTTGATATTTGGTTTTCTTGTTTTGGCTGCTGCATTGTATTTTATTGTAACTAGATATGTATTATGATTATTTTGGAAATAAACAAAATAGTCTTTTATTTTAATTTATAATTTGATATAATTATGTTGTGTCCTCGTAGCTCAGTAGGATAGAGCGATTGCCTCCTAAGCAATAGGTCGACAGTTCGATTCTGTCCGAGGACGCCATTATTTTAATTATAATAATTTAAATTATATAAATAATGAAGGAGGCTATTATTAATGAATAATAATTTAAAATTAGTTGTTTTTTCTAATGCTGAAATGCTTGGAAAAAAAGTAGATGAAGCTCTTAGAGCTTTGAACAATAGTAATGATACTTATATTGTACCTATTACTAGTGATAGATTTTCTAATGGTGAAGGAAAGGTTAAGATAAATGAAACTGTAAGAGATAAAGACTTATATATATTGTCTGATGTTGGTAACTATAGTATCAGTTATGATTTTCATAATATGAAACATTATATGTCTCCTGATGAGCATTTTCAGGATATTAAAAGATTAATTAGTGCTACTAGTGGTCATGCAGCTAAAATAAATGTTATAATGCCTATGCTTTATCAGTCTAGACAACATAAGAGAAAAGGTAGAGAAAGTTTAGATTGTGCTTTGGCTTTGCAAGAACTAGAGAGAATTGGCGTAACTAATATTATTACTTTTGATGCTCATGATCCAAATGTTGTTAATGCTGTTCCTAATTTATCTTTTGATAATTTTTATCCTACAAACATAATAATTGATGCTTTAGAAAAAAATGAAAATATTAATAGTAATATAATTGTCGTTAGTCCAGATATGGGTGCAATGGAAAGAGCAAGATATTTTGCGGGAATGCTCGGATGTGATGTTGGATTATTCTATAAAAGAAGAGATTTGACAAAAGTGGTAAATGGAAAAAATCCAATAGTTGAACATGTTTATTTGGGTTCTGATGTTAAGAATAAAAATATTTTGATAGTTGACGATATGATTTCTTCTGGTACCTCTATGATTGAGACTGCTAAAAGTTTAAAGAAGAAGGGGGCTAAAAAAATTTATTTGGCTGCTACATTTGCGTTATTTACTGAAGGAATAGATATGTTTGATGAGGCGTATAATAATAAAGAATTTGATAAGTTATATGTTACAAATTTATCTTATGTTTCTGATGATATTAAGAATAAAGAATGGTATAATGAAACAGACTGTTCAGGACTTATTGCTGAGGTAATTAATAAATTAAATAAAAAAGAATCTATAGCTGAAATATATGAACAAGGTAGAAATAGATTGAATTAAGAGAAAAATTAAAAGAAGAATTTTTGGTTCTTCTTTTAATTTGCATATAATTAATTTAATTTAAAACTATATATGTTGTAGTTAAATGGTTTTTCTGAATCATATATAAATGTATGATCAGTTGAAAATAAATTATAGGCAAATAATTTATTGTCTTGTACATAGAAAAAGGTATTTTCATTTAGCCCTTCTTTATAGCAGTCAAAGTTACATGTTTCACTGCTGATATATTCTTTTTCTATTTCATAATTATAATATTCTTTGATTTGAGATAATATTTTATTTTCGATTTGTTTGTCAGTTAAATTATATATATTTTTTAGTTCGTTATCAGTCAGTGTATTTTTGTTATCAATACTGAAATTGTAAAAATATGTTTCGGCTGCTACATCATTATCTCCATAGAAATTTTTTTCAATAATTAGTGATATAATGTCTCCACTTACATAATATCTATAATCTAAGTAGCAGTCTTCTTGAATATCCACTGTATAGTATAATGTTTTAATATCATTGTTTATTTTTGTAATATTGTCTCCAATTAAATTAACATAGGGCATAGATGAATCGTTATTTTTTAGTGCTGTTTCGCTATTTTCAAATATATAATCGTATTTTGGAAAAATTTTATTTTTATTGTTAATTTTTGAATTTATGTTTGTAAAAGTAATTATGATAATTGCTAATCCTAAAATACTTATTAGTATAATGCTCTCTTTTTTCTTTTCTTTTATAATTTGAAGCATTTGATTTATTATTTCTTTCATTATTTTGTCACATCCTTATTCTTTTTGTTATTATTAGAGTTCTTTTTCTGTGATGATTTGGTAGATGTGCATCCTTTATTATCTCCGACGACAACCTTTAAAGGCTGAATATGCCATGGTTCTCCAGGAACACCAAAGACTAAATGATATTTACTTGCATTATTTTTTGCCCAATTACTTGCTGCTGTATTATCTCTGACTCCTCCTAAATCTGCGGCAATTCCGTAACCATGATATGATATTCCTGGTTTTGCTGCTCGATTGCCACCATTACAAGATCCTGCACCTGTACAAGTAGGTAAATTAGCATATTTTCCAATACGATATTTTTGTGGTACACTATATGGTGCTCCAGTACCTGTGTAGCAACAATAATAATAGGCTTGGACTTCATATGGCCTCCAGCTTCCCATTAGTGTTGTTGATGCGGTTATAGTGAAACCGGCTTTCTTGGCATCGTTTAAGAATTGTTGAAGTAATTCATAAAAATATTTATTGTAATTATTAGGTCCTGATCCTTGAGTACCATCGGTTCCTGCTGGTATGCTAGAAAATTTTGGTACATAAAATGTGCCATTTTCAAAATATACTACTCCGTCACATCCTTTTTTGTTTATTTTTATAAAGTCTACATTAGGAGTACTACTATTACCATTATTATTACTGTTACTATTACTGTTACTATTATTATTACTATTACTGTTACTATTACTATTATTGTTATTGCTACTATTACTATTACTGTTGTTATTTAAATTGTTTTTTAATTCTTGATAATATTCTTCTTCTTCTTTTTCTTCTCTTTGTTCAATAACTCCAACTTGTGCTTGAGTGATGTTTAAACATGATGTGTATTCTACACCTATATCGCCTAGAATAGACATCACAACTGATACTATCCAAGGAACAGCAAAAATTAGGATTGCATATTTTAATCTTTTTATGGCCATTTGTGCGGATTTTGTCATTTTATCGTTATCTGATGAAATGACAGCTTTTGATAAATCTATCATCATTAAGATAATTAAACATATTGGTATAGCAATATATAGGATGTTTAAAAATTCTCTTAAAAATAGTATTATCTTTAAAAACCATGAAGGGCCACAGCTAGGAAATTTATTTATTTCTAATATTAACATTTTAACTAATCACCGTAATAATTATATCATTTTGATATATTTTAGTCAATTATTTGTAATTAGCAATATATATTATAAAACTTATTTCTCGTAAATCAATAAAAAGAGAATTTACTATTTTATTCTACAATGGTAATTGAAACCATGCTTTCGATGGTAATGCTATTGACAAAATTATAAAAAAGTGGTAGTATATTAGGCAATTTCAAAGGGAGGTTTTTATAATGAAATTAAATAAGATTTTGATTAGTTTATTTGTATTTTTGTCTTGCTTGTTATGCACTAGTGTAAAAGCTGATACTACGGCTCCTGCTAGTTTTACAGTAGGTGCAAGTCATAGTATTGAGACTGAAATGTATTTGTCTAAAAATTTTGCAGATGGAGTTTTTGTTCACAAACAAAAAACTACAACAGGAGATTTTATTTATTGTATTGATATGTATAAACATAATGTAACAAGTGGTAGTCAAGTTTATTATCTAAAAGGGGAATTAGACGCTAGATATGCATATGTTTTAGAACATGGATATCCAAATTATTTATTTGGTAATGAAGAAAAGGATTATTTTACTACAGCACTTGCTATGTGGTATTTATCTAATCCAGAGGCTAATTTATTCAAAGATTTTAATCTTGAGGCAGGAACATATAGAGGTGAAAAGTCTGATATTGTTGTTAAAATGAATGAGTTAATTATTGGAGCTAATAATTATTCATATACTAAACCAACTATTAGTTTTGCAAATTCTAGCAATGAATTAACATTATCAAGTGATGGAAAGTATTATACTAGTGGTGAGTTAGAAATAAAAACTACTGGTAATATAAAAAATGAAAGTTATACATTAAGTTTGAGTAATGCTCCTACAGGTACTATAATTACTGATATTAATGGAAAAGAAAAAAGTACTTTTGCTATTGGTGAAAAGTTTATTGTTAAAGTTCTTAAAGCAAATATTAATAATACTTTGGTATCTTTTGAACTTACTGCTTCAGCAGAAGGAACTGTTAGTAAAGCATATAAGTATGAGCCAGCAGATTCGTATTATCAAAGCGTAGCTGCTTTATACCCAGAAAATGAGAAGTTGAGTTCTACAATGAGTTTTAAACTAGAACTTAAAGATGAACCTGTACCAGTAACTATTAGTAAAAGAGATGTTACTACAGGTGAAGAATTACCCGGTGCTCATCTTGAACTAATGGATGAAAATGGGGATATTATAGCTTGGGTATCTACAAATGAACCGTTTATAATTACTGATGGATTAAAACCAGGTAAATATATATTAAGAGAAACAATTGCTCCGGATGGATATGAGTTATCTACTGAGACAGTTGAGTTTATAGTAAAAGAGGATGGAACAGTGGATGGTGATGTTATTATGTATAATAAACCAGAAACAGTTGAGGTTCCTAGTACTTCATCATTTAAAACTATTACAGCATCTTTAATAGGTATTATTGTTATTGGTCTTGGATCATTAATAATATATAAAAACTATAAAAAGAATGAAGAAAAATAATTTAAAATTTCAAGTAGCAGCGGGAGTAATACTAATAATATGTGGAATCCCGCTTTTACTTTCAAATTATATTAAAGAAAAAAGGGATGTTGTATTTAGTGAAATGAATTTAGCTTTATCTGAAATAAGTACTGGAGATATAAATAATGATGAAGTAAATGAACCAGTAGAAGAGGAAACTGCTGAAGAAGTAAGAGAAGATAATAATGAATATACTTATGAAGAATATTTAGGAATATTAGATATTCCAAAGATAAATTTTTATAAGGGCTTTTATAGTAAAACATCAAGTTTAAATAATGTTAAATTTAATTTACTTGTTTTAAAAGAGTCTGATTATCCTGATGTGGTAAATGGCAATTTAATAATTGCAGGACATTCTGGTAATTATAATAATAGTTATTTTAAAGACTTATATAAGTTAGGTATAGATGATACTATAACTGTTCATTATCAAGGAAAAGATTATATATATAAAATAACTAAAATATACAATGAAAAAAAGACTGGTACAGTAAGAATACTAAGAGATAGAAATAAAACTAGTTTAACATTAATTACTTGTACAAAAGATGATAACAATCATCAAACTATATATATAGCAGAATTAATATAACAAGAAAAGAAAGGGGTGATGGTATGAAGTACTTATCAATAATAGAAAAATTTAAAATATTATTTGATACTTTAATGTCATTTAAATTTATATTTATATTGATAATTTTAATGTTAATTTTAACAATTTTATTTATTTGTAAAAAAATGAGTAATAAAAAATATGTAATATTTATGAGTTTATCAATGGTTTTAACCTTTATAATTAGTATTGTAAAAAATCATAAGATATTATCTAATACATTTGATAACTTTACTACAATATTTTTTAATGGTATTTATTTTCCTTCAATATATATTTATATAAGTGTATTAATAGTAATATTATTGGCATTTATTACTAGTATATTAAACTCTAAAAAGAAAAAAATATATAAAATAATAAATAGTGTAACTTTTATTATAAATAATATTTTCTTTATTATAATATTAAATATAATAGCTAAAAATAATATTAATGTTTTTGAAATATCATCACTATATACTAACAAATCTTTAGTGGCTATATTGGAACTTAATATGGGATTATTTATACTTTGGATAACTACTTTAAGTATAATTTATATAACTAATATTATATGTGATAAAATAACATCTAAGAAAAATGTTACTGAAGAAACACTTGCTAAAGATGTAGAACCTGTTATTGAAAAGATCAATACTACTGAAGATTTATTACCAAAAGAAGAAACTTTATTTACTAAGGATGTTACTGATGTACCAATGATTAAAGAAGAAATGCTTACTAATACAAATACAGTAATTAATGATAAAGTAACGTTTAATGATATATTAAATGGTTTAGTACCAGTAACATATTATGATAGTAAAATAAATAATCAAAATTATAGTATATCTAATCCGCAAGAGATATACGAAAGCAATTATAATAATTTAAAGTTAGAATTGGAAAAAGATACTATAAAGAGAGTAGAACCAATTATATCAAATGTATCTAAGATTAATATAAATAATACAGAAAAAATTAAGACTGAACAAATAGAAAAGATGCCAGAAGTTAAAGTTAATATTATTAAAGAAAAGGATACTATTAATAAAAATGTTTTAAATATTAACTTGGATACTATTGAAGATAAAACAATAAAAATAAAAGAAGAAAATATGAAGAAAAATCTTATTAATAATACTATATCACTTAATGATTTAATAAAACAAGATGAAGATATAAAAGAAAAATCTGAAGTAGAAGCACTTGATACTGTTAGAGAAGAATCATATTCTTTAAATGATTATAAGAAGATGGTAGAAATGTTAAAGGAAATAAAGAATAGTTCTAATAAAAGTAATATTAGTGTAGATGATGCTGTAACTATGAGTTTAATTGGTAATTATAGTATTGATGATTGTGTTAAATTTAAAGAAATATTAGAAAGTAACTTGAATTAAGGTTATTTTCTTTTTTTTGAATGTAAAAAATGATTAGAAAACTTGCTCTTCTTTTTATTTTATTGTATAATTATTATGGAAATTAATAGAAAGAGTGATAGTTATGACAGCAAAATATGATGAAAGTTCAATTAAAATACTAGAAGGATTGGAGGCAGTAAGAAAAAGACCCGGTATGTATATAGGCTCTACTGATAAAAGAGGCCTACATCATCTAGTATGGGAGATAGTGGATAATTCTATTGATGAAGCTTTAAATGGATATGGTAATCATTTAAAAATAGTTTTACATAAAGATGGGGCAGTTAGTGTAACCGATAAAGGTAGAGGACTACCAGTTGGAATGCATTCTTCTGGAAGGTCAACACCGGAAGTAATATATACTGTACTTCATGCTGGTGGAAAATTTAGCGAGGGTGGTTATAAAGTATCTGGAGGATTACATGGAGTAGGCGGTTCAGTAGTTAATGCGTTGAGTTCAGTAATGGAAGTTGTTACTCGCCGTGATGGTGGAGAATATTATATAAAGTTTGAAAATGGTGGTAAAGTAGTAGTACCACTTAAAAAAGTTGGAACTACAAATAGAACTGGAACAACAGTTAAATTTAAACCAGATCCAAGTATTTTTCCTGTTACAACATTTAGTTTTTCTACTATATGTGAAAGAATGCAAGAGAGTGCTTTCTTAATAAGTGGACTTACTATTGAGGTTGTTGATGAAATAGAAGGCAGAAGTGAAAAATACCATTATGAAAATGGTTTAGAAGCTTTTTGTGAATATTTAAATGAAGGTAAAGAAGTATTACATAAACCATTATGCTTTGATAGCTCAAAAGATAAAATTAATGTATCAGTGGCTATGCAATATACTGATGGCTATTCAGAAAATATAGTGTCATTTGTTAATGATGTTAAAACTAGTGACGGCGGTAGTCATGAAGTTGGATTTAAAACTGCTATTACAAAGGTTCTTAATGATTATGCTAGAACAAATAATTATTTAAAAAAAGATAAAAGTTTTGATGGCTCTGATGTAAGAGAAGGATTAACAGCAGTTATATCGGTTCAAATACCTGAAGATATATTACAATTTGAGGGCCAAACTAAGTCAAAACTCGGTACTCCTGCGGCAAGAGCTGTCGTTGAAGCTATAGTTACGGAAAAATTGAAATTTTTTCTTGAAGAAAATAAAGTGGTGGCTACTAAAATAGTTGGTAAGGCTGTAAAAGGAAAGGAAGCTAGAGAGGCTGCTAGAAAAGCAAGAGAAGAAACTAGAAAAGGAAAAGATAGTAAAAAAACGGAAAGATTATTATCAGGAAAACTTACTCCTGCTCAGAGTAAAAAAGCTATGGAAAAGGAACTATTTATTGTTGAGGGGGATAGTGCAGGTGGTTCTGCTAAACAAGGAAGAGATAGAAAAACGCAAGCTATTCTTCCACTTCGTGGTAAAGTATTAAATACTGAAAAAACTAGAATGGAAGAAATATTTAAGAATGAAGAAATAAATACTTTGATTTATACAATTGGTGCTGGCGTAGGTAGTGATTTTAATTCAAAAGATATAAATTATGGTAAAGTAATAATAATGACCGATGCTGATGATGATGGTGCACATATACAATGTTTGTTGCTTACATTCTTTTATAGATATATGAAACCACTTATTGAAGATGGACATTTATTTATAGCAATGCCACCTTTATATAAGGTTACTAGTGGAACTAAACATGTTTATGCTTGGTCTAATGAAGAATTAAGAGAAGAAACTAAAGGAAAAACAAATTATAAAGTTCAAAGATACAAAGGACTTGGTGAAATGAATGCTAATCAGTTATGGGAAACTACTATGGATCCTAAAGAGAGAAAATTGATTAAGGTAAATATTACTGATGCCGCTCTTGCTGAAAAGAGGGTATCTGTACTTATGGGTGATGCTGTAGAACCAAGAAAAAATTGGATTGAGGAAAATGTTGTATTTTCTCTTGAAGATGATTATAAAATAGCATAGGAGGTAACTATGAAAAAAAGATTATTTGGTGGTGCATTAGTTGTTAGTATTTTATTATTTGCATTCTTTGGTGGAAATGTAATATTTAAAATTATAATGACTATTATTTCTATGCTGGGTTTAAGAGAACTTATAGATATTAAATATAAAGATAGAAAAATATTGCCTGTGAAATTATTTGCTTATGTATTACTGGGAATACTTATGTTGAATGGTTTGATATATAATTTGAATATTACTAGTATTATTTCTTTTGTTTTGCTAACTTTAGTACTACCTATAATATTTTATAATGATAAGAGTAAATATAATATTAATGATAGTATGTATTTTGTTGGTATTATATTACTACTTGGTATGGCGTTTGGTAATATTGTTTATATGCGAGAGATTAATGTATATAAATGTATTTATATATTTATAATAGCATTTATTACTGATACATATGCTTTTATAGGTGGAAATTTAATTGGTAAACATAAGTTTACTGATATATCACCTAAAAAAACTATAGAGGGATGTGTTACAGGTATAGTTGTAGGAACTTTTGTAGGAAGTATGTTTTATATATCATTAGTTGGTAGTATGTCTATATTAAAAATAATATTTATGTCATTAATACTTACTATATTGAGTGAAATTGGAGACTTAGTATTTAGTTCTATAAAGAGGTATTATGATAAAAAAGATTATTCAAATATAATACCGGGACATGGTGGTATATTAGATAGATTTGATAGTGTTATATTTGTATCATTAGGTATGGGTTTATTACTTAGTATTTTATAATAAAAAGGAGGATGAATTATGAGTTTATTAAGTTTGTTATATTTTGTGTTAATACTCGGAGCTATAGTATTAGTACATGAATTTGGACATTTTATATTTTCTAAATTATTTGGAGTGTATGTCTATGAATTTTCTATAGGAATGGGGCCAAAAATATTTCATTTTAAAAAGAAAGGTGGAGAAACTGAGTATTGTATTAGGGCTATACCTATAGGTGGATTTGTATCACTTGCTGGTGAGGATGCTGATGACAATAGTAAAATTGATAATAAAAGAAAATTATATTCTAAACCAGTGCGGCAAAGATTAATTATTATGATTGCTGGTGCTACATTTAACTTTTTATTTGCCTTTGTTATATTATTTATTTCAGCTTTGATATATGGAAGTATTTCTACTAAGCCAATAGTAGCAAATGTTAGTGAAGGCTATCCTGCATATACTGCTGGTATTAAAGAAGGAGATACTATAATATCAATAAATAAACATAAGGTATCTAGTTGGAGTGAAGTGCAATTATATATTCAAGAGTCAAAAGGAAAAGAATTGAATATTATATTAAAGGATAAATCCGGAAATAAGAGAGAAATATCATTGATTCCAAATGAAGTTAAAGATGAGGAAGGAAATGTTAGCTATGTAGTTGGCATAGGTCTTGATAACGAAGTTAAGAGAGGATTTGGTGTTTCCTTAAAAAATGCAACAGAAACAACTATTAGTTTATATAAGCTTATGCTTACAACATTGAAAGAATTAATTACTGGAAAATTTTCTGTTAAAGATTTGTCTGGTCCTGTTGGAATATATTCTGTTGTTGATAGCCAATCAAAAAAGGGCTTGCAAAATATACTAAGTTTAGTAGCTTATTTATCTATGAACGTTGGAGTAATTAATTTAATACCATTTCCTGCATTTGATGGTGGTAGAGTACTATTCTTGATAGTTGAAAAAATAAGAAGGAAACCAATAAAGGCACAAACAGAAGGTATGATAAATAGCATTGGTTTTATATTATTAATGCTTTTAATGGCTTTTGTAACGATAAGTGATGTAATAAAATTATTTTAGTTAAAAGGAGTATTACAATGAAAAAAAAGAATATTATTTTATTGGTTGTAACAATTGTTCTGTTTGTTTTACTTGGAACTACTATGGCATATTTTGGTTGGAGTAGTTCTGAAGAAAATAAAGATCAAATAGTGGATGTGACGATTTCTGGTGGTAGTGGTTCGTGTGATATGTTTGAAGATAATAATAAATTATTATATCCAACATCTGCAAGGGAAAAGGGTAGAATTATTAAAGTAAAAGTTAAACAAAAGATGGCCCAAAATGCATTTGTTTCTTGGAATTTAGTTATTAATAGTATTAATAGGGATTCTTTGACTACGTCAGGTCTTAAACATAAAACTTTTAAATATGAATTAATTAATGATACAACAGGGTTTTCTTATGGAACTGGTAGTTTTGAAAATGTAACTAATAATAGTACTATAACATTATCAACTAATAAAGAAACATTGATTTATAATAAAGAATATATATTTATATTGTATTTATGGATAGATGGTACTATTGGTACTAATCCATCTGATATGATGAACGAACCATATAATTTTGATTTGAATTGTAATATTACCGGTACTGATATGAAGGTTGTTTCTGAATTACCTAAAAATATAATGTATCGTATTAAATATTTATATAATATGAATGATAAGACTACTGTAAAAAATAATAATATTGAATATAGTTTAACTGATTCGACAATTGGACTTATGAATGATAGACTAGGAGGAACAACAACTAGTTTAGATGGTGGAAATATTAGATATTATGGTGCTGCTCCTAATAATTATATATATTTTAATTGTGAAACGTACCCAGATAATAATTGTGAACTATGGAGAATAATTGGTTTATTTGATGGTAAAATTAAAATAATAAGAAATGAATCTATAGGAGAATTTTCTTGGGATAATAAAGATCTTACAACAGGAGCAGAGACTTCTTTTGGTAAAAATGATTGGACTACCGCAAGACTGATGAAACTCTTAAATCCGAAAGATTATTATACAACTGATATCAATGATAATGGTTTAGGACAGAGCTTGTATTATAATAGTGAAGCAGGAAAATGTTTTAATGGGCAAAACAATGCTATGGTTGATTGTGATTTTTCAAGTACGGGAATTAAAAATGATACTACTAGAAATATGATTTCAGAAATAATATGGAATCTTGGTGGTTGGAAAGGTACTACATTATACTCTGATCAGATATATGGATATGAAAGAGGAACATTGGTGTATACTGGTAGGAAAACAACATGGAAAGGGAAAATAGGATTAATGTATCCATCTGATTATGGCTATGCTGCTGATTTTAGTAAATGTAAGCAATCTTTGTATAATTATGATAATGAAGATTGTAAAAATAATGATTGGTTATTTAATGGTATTGGGCAAGACTTTTTAACTACACCTAGTTCCTTTTCAGAACGTAATGTATCTATTAATCCAAAAGGATATGTTCGTAGTAACGCTTCTTATGGTATTTCTAATAAACGCCCAGTTCTTTATCTTAATAATAAAATGGAAATAATATCTGGAGATGGTTCTTCAAGTGATCCTTTTAGAATAAGTGCTTAGTAATTTAAAAAGAGTGAATTTTTTCACTCTTTCTTTTGATAATATTTTCCTTGATAAGTATCTCTTTTTACCATTTCTTTATCTATATCATTTAGTAAACAAAATTTTTTTATTAACCAGGTAGGTTCTATTAAAGTAGATACATCAGGATCAGAAGTAATTCTATGAATTACTATCTTGGAATTTAATAATTCTAATTGTTTAATAACTATATCTATATATTCATCTTTAGATAATATATGAAAATGGTCTTTATTATATAAAGTTTCTAGAGGTGTATCTTTAACTATATTTAACATATGTATTTTAATACCTTGAATGTCTAAGGTATTTAAATGTTTAATAGTATCTAACATCATATCTTCAGTTTCATAAGGTAATCCATTAATAATATGAACAACAACATCAATATTTCTATTTCTTAATTTTTTTACCATACTATCAAATTCTTCAAGTGTATGACCACGATTAATTAGCTTAGATGTTTTTTCATGTATGGTTTGTAATCCAAGTTCTATAGTAAGATATGTTCTTTTATTTAATTCTTCTAGATAATCTAAGGTATCATTAGTAATTGCATCACATCTAGTAGCAATAAATAAGCCAATAACATTATCTATTTTTAATACTTCTTCGTATTTAGCTTTAAGCACTTCAAGAGGAGCATATGTGTTGGTTCTAGCTTGAAAGTAAGCAATGTATTTACTATTTGGCCACTTTTTTTCTGTTATATTTTTTACTTCATAAAATTGGGTGGTTAAATCTTTATTAGGATTGCCGCCATGTTCTCCAGAACCACTTTTTGAACAATATATACAGCCACCATAACCTTTAGTACCATCAATATTCGGACAAGTAAAACCAGCATTTAAACTAACTTTAAATACTTTACAATTAAATTTATTCTTCAGATAATAATTTAATGTATGATATCTTTTGTTATCTAATGTATATTTAAACATAATATTAGTCACCTCGAGTTATATTGTATCATAAAATAAAAAAAATGCATAATAAATAATGGTGATATTATGTCTAATATAAAAAGATATAACATATTTATATTACTATCTACTTTAGCTAGGAATATAGTAGAAATATTTTCTTCAGTACTTCTGTATAAAATGGGATACTCTTTAAAAGAAATACTGCTGTTTTATTCAATAGTATATTTGATAGGAGCTATAATTAGTACCATAGTAATCTATCTAACTAAAATAGTTAAACCAAAGTATATATTAATATTATCTAGTATTATTTTTAGTGGTAGTTTTTATTATATGTCTATAATGAGTAAAACATTTATTAATCTAATAATTTTTAGTATTATTTATGGGATGGGTGCATATACCTATCATACTATAAGGCATTATTATGCCATTAAGTCTATGAATAACCATGAGAGAAAAGAAATTGGTAGTATACTTATATATACTAATATAGCAATGGTTATATCCTCAATAATTGGTACTTATGTTGAGGCTAAACTATCGAGATTGATACTAGCTATAATGGTTATTGTTATATCAATACTTGCTATTATACCTATATTTAAATATGAAGATAAAATAAATGATAAAGAAGTAAAGATAGATAAAATAGAAAAAAATAAATTCTTGTTCTTTGTATGTGAACAGGCTAAGGTAATAAACCTAAGTCTTCAGCCATTATATTTGTTTTTGTTTGTTAATAATACTATTAGTTATGTTGGAATATTTAATATTGTTATGGGGATTAGTTCTTGTATATTTATTTATTTTTTTGTAAGAAAAGTGGATGATAAAAAATGCTTTAAATATTTAAATATATTATTTTGTATAATATTAATATTAAAATTAAATATTAGCAATAAGTATTTGGTATTAGTTATTGCTTTATTTGAAGGATTAGGTATAAAGATATTTGAAATAGTGTCTTCAGAAAATATATATAATATTAAAAGTACTACTAATATTAAGGGTTACTTACTAATTGTGGAAATAATATTTTGCTTAGTAAGAAGTATAATGTGTTTAATGGGATATTTTATTAATAATATTAAAATTATATTGTATTTGACAATTATATTTATATTTATGATTGGTTTTATTAAGCGAAAAGAATATTAGTAGAAAATATTATTTTAGGTCTAGTCAAAATAGTTAAAATGTTTTATAATTAAATAGTAGGAGGAATTATGAAGAAGATAATTGTATTTAGTTTAATGGGTCTACTACTACTTAGTGGTTGTTCTAGAGGATATAAGGAAGGTGTTTATACAGGAACTGCTACTGATAGTTATGGAGGACAAGATAATACAGCCACTGCTATCGTTACTATTGATAAGAATGGTAAAATTACTGAAGTTAATTTAGATACTACATATACTAAGGATGGTGTAAAAACTACTAAAAAGACTTTAGGAAGTGAATATGGCATGTATAATAATCCCTATGGAAGTACTATTGGCGAGTGGGATACTCAAGTTAAAGCTTTTGAGAATTATATAGTTAGCAATCAAGGTATTGACAATTTGAAGTTAGATGAGGATGGAAAAACTGATGCTGTAAGTGGTTGTACTATTAAGATTGATGCTTTATATGAAGCGGTAAATAATGCTTTAAAGCAAGCAAAAAAATAAAAGTACTATTTTGGTGTACTTTTATTTTATTTTACATATATTTTATTAGGTGATATTCTTGAAAAAAGTATTAAAAAATATTTCTTTATTAATATTAGTATTATTTAGTTTTTTTTATACTGATAAGGTTATGGATTTGGTTAATAGAAAAGATCCACTTATGAACAAAATTAATTTATTAAAGGATAAGTATGAGATTCTTCCAGTTAATGCAATACTAGAGGATAATACTATAATACCAGGGATAAAAGGTAAAAGTGTAAATTTGGATAAAAGTTATGAAAATATGAAAAAAAGTGGGATATTTAGAGAGGATTATCTTATATATAATGATATATTACCTAGTGAGATGTTATCTAATAATATGGATAAATATATTATTAAAGGAAATGATTATAATAATAGAGTGGCTCTTTTGATTATATTAGATCCTAATAATATGGATAAAGTTAAAAATAAAGATGTAACTATATTTTTAAATCACAAAGATATTAGTATTAATAATATAAAAAAAATATATAATAATAGTATTTATACTTATGGTAATAATGGCTTATATAATGATGATATTTTGAGCAATGATAATACTATTATTAATAGGGTTAGCAATAATAAATCTGTATATTGTTTGAGTAAGGAAAAAAACACTGATGTTTTAAATGCTTGTAATAATAATAAGATGTATGTAATTATTCCTAATGTGATAGGAGACTATTATGAAATTAAAAGTAATATATCAAATGGTAGTATAATACTTCTTAATAATATTAATAATCTTGATGTTGTAATAAAATATATTAATAGTAAGGGATATTCTATTGTGTCTTTGAATAGACTATTAGAAGAGTAAAGTATATTAAAAGAAAGACTTTAAATCTTTCTTTTATTAATTCCAAGAATACTTGCAACTACTGATATTAATATTAATAATAATAAATATACAATTCCTATTATGGTTATATTTTTTGTGATTATATTAAACAATAAAAATATAATTATCCATATACTACTATATTTTAACCCTTCAATATAACCTTTTTTATTTGATATTTTTCCTAGTTTATAGCTACCTATAAAAATTGATATTAATGGTATAAATAGTTCTATTACTTTGAGTATAGTTTCATTTATAATGTTAAAGTAGTTGAAGATGGTAAGTAGTATTATACTCGATATAAAAATACCTAAAGACCAAATAAAACTTTTTAAATAATTTATCAGCATATTATCACCAATAAATAATATGTACTTGTATAAAAAAATATGCTTTGGTACATAATGGTAATGGTGATAATATGTATATTGTAATGATTAGAACAGTATTTTTTTATTTTTTTATTTTTGTAATATATAGAATAATGGGAAAGAGAGAACTTGGACAACTGAGTATTATTGATTTGATAGTATCACTCTTGATAGCGGAACTTACTATAATTAGTATAGAAAATTATGAGAAATCTATTTTATATTCTTTAGTACCTATAGTAATATTAGTATTACTTCAATGTATTTTGTCATATATTGGTTTGAAAAAGCCTAAATTTAGAATATTTTTGGATGGTAATCCTTCGGTAATTATTAAGAATGGTAAAATTAATTATAGTGAGATGTTAAAACAAAGGTATAATTTGGATGATTTATTGGTACAATTAAGGGATAAAGGTTATAGAAGCATAGAGGAGATAGAATATGCTATATTGGAAAATAGTGGTACATTATCTATATTTCCTTATGCAGATGGTAAGAGTCCTTTACCTCTTCCTATAATACTTGACGGTGATATACAAGAAGATACTATTAAGCATTTAAAAAAGGATAAGAAATGGGTTTATAATTTTCTTGAAAAAAAGAATATTGAACTTGGAGATGTTTTCTTTGCTTTTTACAAAGATAAAAATATATTTATAATTAAAAACGATGATTTGATTAAGTAATATAATTTGTTTTGATTTCTTTAATATGGCAAATTATTGTAAGGAAACATTTATCATAGTATAATATTATTGGTGAAGTATAATGGAAGATAAGATTAATAAATTAAAATATATAATAAATAATAGTAAAAAAATAGTGTTCTTTGGAGGGGCAGGAGTATCTACTGAAAGTGGAATACCTGATTTTAGAAGCAAAGATGGTTTATATAATATGAAGTATGATTATTCACCTGAATTAATACTTAGTCATAGTTTCTTTTATGATGAACCAGAAGAGTTTTATAGGTTTTATAAGGATAAAATGAATAGTTTAAATTATAAACCAAATATTACTCATTATTATTTAAGTGAACTAGAAAAAGAAGGTAAGTTACTTGGTGTGATTACACAGAATATTGATGGATTACATAATAAGGCAGGTAGTAAGAAAGTATTAGAATTACATGGTAGTATTATGGATAATTATTGTATTAAATGTCATAAATATTATGATGCTACATATGTATTTAATTGCAAGGATATACCTAGATGTACTTGCGGTGGTATTATAAAACCTAATGTGGTATTATATAATGAACCACTTCCAGAAAATATATGGAATGAAGCTATTAAATTAATTAAAGAAGCTGATACTATGATAATTGGTGGTACTTCATTGACCGTGTTTCCAGCAGCTTATCTAATAGATTATTTTCATGGTAATAATTTAGTTATCATTAATAATGATAAAACTAATTATGATAATAGATGTAGTCTTGTTATAAATGATAAATTAGGTAATGTATTTAGTAAATTATAAAGTACTATTATAAAAAATGGTACTTTTTTCTTGTACATAACATAAATTATTGTGAGGGGTGATATCTTTTGTCTGCATATAAAGAAATAGTAACTAAGGCAGTAGTAGGTAAAGGTAAAAAGTATTATAGAAATACTTATACTATTAATACTGATAGCCAGCCTAATACTGTACTTGGATGTTGGGTAATAAATCATAAATTTTCCGGTAAAGAAGTTGATAACAAAATAGAAATTGATGGTTCTTTTGATGTTAATTTATGGTATTCTTATGATAATGATACTAAAACATCTGTTATAACTAAGAATATACCATATAGGGAAATGGTAACAGTGGCCCAAAAAGAAACAACTGATTCTTCAAATAAAGATATTATAGTAAGAAGTTTGAAACAGCCTAGTTGTATATCTGCTAAAGAGAAAGATAATACTATAGTTATTGATATTGAAAAGGAATTAGGTGTTGAGATAGTTGGTGATACTAAAGTTAAAATAGCTATTGAAGAAGATGAAGAACCATGGGATGAAATACCAGAAGATGTAAATGATGATACTATGAAAGAAATTGATAGTAGTATTGATCCTAACTATATTAAAGAAGAAAAATAATCTTCTTTTTTTTGATACATATAAAATATGTTTTTATTTTAATTTGTTGTAAAGTTTCTTATATTAATTGACAAAAAACGCAAAAAAAATTATAATTATACTAGAGGTGGTTTAGTGTGAACTATACTAATAGAGAAGTAGTGAGAAGATTGAAACAATATGATATGTTTTTGAATAGTTTAGAATTAACAAATGATAGTCTTCAGAGAGAGAGAATATGTGATCAGTTAGATAAAATAGAAAAACAAATATTATTAGAGACTAATACTGAATATGAGGAAGAATATATGGCTCTTCTTAGTGAAGAACCAAAATTATTTTCTGAAGAAAAGACTCGTCTTAGAAGTATTATATCTTTAATTGAAGATAGAAAAAAATATTTGGATGCTAGAAAGTTAAAACATAAAAAGATAACTGGATCTTTGGTTGAGTTAACCACTTTTCTTGGTGAAGATAAACTATTGGATTTTAAGAATAGACTTAGAATAATAGAAAAGTATGAAGATAATAAAACTAAACAAGAAAATATAATTAAAGAGATGAAATCACTTGATATTAAGATTAGTGAGGCTTCAAGAAATGTTAAAGCTAATACTAGACTTAATGAAAACTTAGAAAATAAAATGATTAAAAAGATTGAAAATACTTTAGAAGAACTTAATTTATATTCTTTGGTAGAACAAAGAAGTGATATTACTAGAAAGCAAGAATCTTTAAAGTATGCTCTTGATATGGCTAAAGATAATTTGAATAGTGCTAGAACACTAGGAGATTCTTCTTATATAATTGAATGTGATAGTATGTTATCTGAAGTTACTACTGAATATTCTAAATATAATGAGGAGTTAAATATATTAAAATTAATTGATATATATGATAAGATGACTTCTAGTTATGAAGAATTACTTGCTAAGAGAGAAAAAATGGATGATATATTTAAAAATATTAGTGAGAGTGAACTTTATAGAAGATTATATGATGAATTATCTAAACAATATAATACTATTAAGTTAGAAAAAAGAGATATTGAAGCTTATGAGAAATTAAAAGAAGAGAGAGAAATTAAGAATAAGATTTTATATGATATTGATGAAGAAAATAATTCTAAAGAATTTAAATTAGTTCTTAGTGAACTTATCAGAAATGAAGATAGAATTAAGAATGAAAGAGTAAGACTTGCTAAGAGAAATGAATATAATGAAAGACAAAAGAGAATTGCTGAAGAACAAAAAATAGAAGCTGCGAGAGTAAGAAGACAAAAATTAATTGAAGAAGCAAGATTAAAAGAACAACTTGTAAGTACTGAGAGATTAAAGAAATTGCAAGATGAGACTGTTATTAGTCCAATTAAGGAAGATATTAAAGAGGAAGTTAAGATACCTAATCCACTTGAGGGTAAAACTTTTGATGACATTGACTTAGATAATGATTTTGATACTGATGAGTTATTTGGTAAGACTAAGATTGTTCCTAATAGGGTAGATACTAATACAATAGAAAAAAAAGAAGAAACTCCTTTATGGGAACCACCTATAGAGCCTAAAAAGGAAATAAGAATTGAACCTATAAGAAAAGAAGTTCCTGACAAAGTTAGTGATTTACCTAGAGTATCAGATTTTGTTCCAAAAGAGGCTCCTAAAGATACTTCAAAAGAAGAAGTAAAAGATTTATTTAAAGAAGATGATAATAAGGTAGAACTTAGCATTAAAGATAATGAAGAAGAGAATAAGAAAACAGGCAGTATATATGATATTTTAGAAAATAATAAGAATATTATTTGGAAGAGTACTGGTACTAGTGATAATATAAATAAGAGTACAATACCTGTAATTGGAAATAATAATTTAAAACCGGAGATACTTGGAAGTAGTAAGGTTGATGACTTGGCATTTCCTGATATGAATAAAAAGGAAGGTGAAATATTATGGAAGGAAACAATATAAGATCTTTTGAAAATCTATGTAAGATATTTGAAATGCGTATTAAATTAGATAAAGAGAAGAAGGTTAAGACTCCTAGCGATGTACTTATTAACTATGAAAAATATGCAAAGAAAATAGATAATATTTATAATGAAGAATTTGAAAAAGAAGTTAGGCCTTTGATAACACCTTCAAAAACTATTGAAGAAGAGAAAGATAGATTAGAGAAATTAATTAAGTTACTTGAGGATAGATTAGAAAAGAGAAATGATTTGGAAGATAGATATTATTTGGCTACTGGAGATTATATATCTGGGCTTCAAATAGTTATATCTGATAAAGAGTTAGATGAAAAAAGAGAAAGACTTGGTTTAATTAATAGATATTTAGAAACTACTAGTGAAATAGAAAGTGTTCATGATAGTATAGCTAAGTTAAAAGTTATGTTAAGTGAAGAAGAAGAAAAAAAAGAGGATTATAAAGGTAAGAATCAAATTATGGAAGATGATTTGTATTCTGAGTTTATGAAAGTAATTAAGGAAGATAATACTTACAATAATATTACTGAAGATAATATTGATGAAGAACTTAATAATATTAAATCTTTAGTTAAAGATAGCAAAGAGACTCTTGATGTTACTAGAGATAGTGTTAAGAACTTAATTACTAGCGGCTTAGAGGATGATTATTCTTCTTATGTAGATGAAGCTGAGAAAAGTTACTTTGTTATTAAGAATAAAGAATTATTTTTAAAACTATATAAACTTGTTAATACTTTTGAAGATGACTTTAATGGTATTTTTACTAAGAGAGATAATATTAAAGAAATACTTGATGAAAGAAAGAACTTGAGAGAAGATTTATCTATTACTGACATTGATGAGTTATTATCTTTTGAAAAGAAAGTATTGGAACAAATTAGTGTTATTGATAATGAAAAAGAAGTCCTTGATAATATTTCTAATTATACTAGTAGAATTGAATTTAAAGAAAGTAGATTAGATGAATTAGAAAATGATAATAATTCAGTAGAGATACTTGCTATACTTAGAGAATTTAATTTGATTGATACTTATGATAGTGATGAATATGGTAGTGAAGAAGAAGCTACCGAGGATACTTCTGATGAGACTAAAGAAGAAGTTAAAGAGGAAGAGACTCAAGTAGAGGAAGAACCTATTGTTAAGGAAGTTATTGATCCTTATAGAATAAAAGAAGTTATAGATGCTCCACTTACTCTTAATTTGGGTCTTGCCAAGTTAAAAGGTGAGGCTGTTAGAGAAAAGGTTAATAAAAAGTTAAATCCTAAACCTGTATCTTTTGATGAGATATTATCTGATACTAAGAAGGAAGAACCTAAAGTAGAGATTCCTAAAGAGGAAGAAAAGAAAGAAGACATATCAGTTACACCAATGTGGGAAATGCCTAAATTGGAGGTACCTAGTATTCCTGAGGAACCTAAAGTAGATACTCCTAATGAAGAAGTTAAGAAAGAGGATATACCAGTTACTCCAACGTGGGAGATGCCTAAATGGGAAGAACCTGAACAAGCGAAACCTAAAGTAGAACCACCGGTATGGAATATACCTACTTCTAGTGAGAATATGAAAAAAGATAAGGTAGAGAGTGCGGTTCCTTTATGGGAAGATATTAAACCTAAATTAGAAGACAATACTTCAAATAATTTAGATACTAATATAAATATTTTTGATAATAGTACTACTAATAATAATATTAATACTACTGATAATAGTAGTTCCTTCTGGACACCAGCATCTGATGAGAAGATGGAAACTAGTTTCTTTCCAAATATAAATATTCCAATAAGTGATGGATTATCTAGCAATGATAATTTTGGATTTCCAAAAATAAATAATAATTAAAGGAGATTATATTATGTTAAATATTAATAAAGTAATTATACTTGAAAATGGTGAAAAATATCTAGTACTGGATAAAGTTAATTATCAAGATACTGATTATTATTATATTGCTAAAGTTAATGAAAGCGAAACTGATATAGAAAATGATTATAAATTAGTAGTTGTTACTGAAAAAGATAATAATAAAGTTATTACTGAAATAACTGGTGAAGATAAGTTAAAGGAAATATTACCATTATTTGAAAGTACTATATAGATAAAATAAAGACCTTAGGTTTGTCCTAAGGTCTATTTATATCTTTCTAGCATGAATGGTTTGGCTATAATGTCGTAGCCGGCTTTTGTTATTTCTTTAGTTACTTTTTTTAATATTTCATCATTGTATTCTAAGTTTCTTTCTTTTAAGAGACTTTTTAATACTTGTAACCAAGATAAGTCTTCTTTGTTATTATAATTAATTAGTTCTTCTACTAATTCTTGTACTTCTTTATCCATAAAATCACCCTCTAATAGGAGTATAATATAAAAAGAGGGTAAAATATGTAACTAAATAGGCTACATTATATAAAAATTATGGCTTATATATGATAGATATGTAGATATTTTATTTTAAGACTTAGAATAAGACTTAAAATAACAGTGAAAGACTTATAGAATATAAGGCTTAAACTGAACAAAAAGAAGAAAAAATTAATTTACTTATGTTAGTTTATTTGATATAATTAGTTAGGATGGTGTTAGATATATGGATTATATTTCTATTGATAATTTTGAAGGACCTTTAGATTTACTTCTTCATTTAGTAAAAGAATCTAATATAGATATATGTGATATTAAGATAGATGAAATTACGGAAAAGTATTTAGATTATATTAGAAAACAAGATGAACTTAATATTAATGTATCTTCTTCTTATTTGGTTATGGCTTCAGAACTTATGTATATTAAGTCTAAGTCATTATTACCTAAGGTAAAGAATGATAATGATGATGAAGTGGATGAGGAACTTACTAGAGAGAATTTAATTAATAAATTAATAGAATATAAAAAGTATAAAGAACTTACTCCTACTTTTAAGAAATTAGAAGAGGATAGGAAAAATATTTATATTAAGAGTCCTGAGAAGGTAAGTGAGTATACAGATAATCATGAATATGGGGTATTATCTAGTAATGATTTACTTGAGGCTTTTAAGAAGTTTTTAGAAAGAAAAGAGAAAGAGAAACCGCTTAATACAACAGTTACTAATAAGGAATATTCAGTAAGAGATAGAAAGAAGAGTATTAGAAATATTTTACATAATAAGAAAAAGGCTTACTTAGAGGAACTTATTGAGGAATATAATAGGCCTTATTTAGTGGTTACTTTTTTAGGGGTATTAGAGATGGTTAAGGAAAAAGAGGTTATTATTAAACAAGATAAGAATTTTGATAAAATACTTGTAGAATTGAGGTAGAATATGGATGCAATTATAGAGGGTCTTTTATATGTACAAGGAGATATTGGTCTTACTATAAAAGATATTATGAATATATTAAATATTGATGAAGAGACTGCTAAGAGAGAAGTACTTAATTTAAAGAATTATTATGATGATAATAAGAGGGGTCTTAGAATTAATTTCTTGGGTAATACTATTAAACTTACTACTAGAGAAGAACATAAGGAATATTATACGAAATTATTAGAAAATCCTAGTAGTAATAGTTTATCTAATTCCGCTATTGAGACACTGGCAGTTATTGCTTATAATGAACCTATTACTAGGGGAGAAGTTGATTCTTTTAGAGGAGTTGATTCTTCTTATGTTATGAGAAGATTACTAGCTAAAGGATTTATTAAGGAATGTGGTAGAAGTGATGTACCGGGTAGACCGATATTATATAAAACTACTGATGAGTTTTTGGATTATTTTGGTATGGCTTCGAAAGATGATTTACCTAGTATTGAAATGTTAAATGAGGATAAAGAAGAGGAAAAGGACTTATATACATCAATATACAAGGAGGGGGATAATGATGGAAGAGAGAGTAGTAACTAATATTGAACTTGATGAAGATAGAGATAATAATATTAGACCTAGTAGTTTAGATGAATATGTTGGTCAAAGTGAGATTAAAGAGAATCTTAATGTATTTATTAAGTCTTCTCTTATGAGAAGAGAGAGTCTTGATCATATTTTGTTATATGGTCCTCCGGGACTTGGTAAGACTACTCTTGCTTATATTATTGCTAATGAACTTGGTACTAATATTAAAACTGCTAGTGGACCTTCTATTGAGAAAACTGGTGATTTAGCAGCAATACTTTCTACTTTGGAAGAGGGGGATGTTCTATTTATTGATGAGATACATAGGATACCTAGATATATTGAAGAGGTACTGTATCCTGCAATGGAAGATTTTTATTTGGATATTGTTGTAGGTAGTGAGGGCTCTTCAAGAAATATTAAGATTAATTTGCCACATTTTACTTTAGTAGGAGCTACTACTAGAGCGGGGGATTTATCTAGTCCTTTGAGAGATAGATTTGGTATTATTGCTAAACTTAATTATTATACGGAAGATGAGTTATATAGTATTGTTAAGAGAACATCTAGAGTACTTGATACTCCTATTACTGATGATGCTGCGAGAGAACTGGCAAGAAGAAGTAGGGGTACTCCGAGAATTGCTAATAGATTATTTAAGAGAGTAAGGGATTTTGCTTTGGTATATGGTGATGGTATTATTAATGAGGATATATTATCTACTTCTTTAGATAGATTAAAGGTTGATAAAACTGGTCTTGATGAGACTGATAGACTACTTCTAACAGCAATTATTGAAAGATTTAATGGGGGACCGGTTGGTCTTGAGGCTTTAGCATCCTCTATTGGGGAAGAAGCTTCTACTATTGAGGATGTATACGAACCTTATTTATTGCAACATGGTTATTTGAAGAGAACTACTAGGGGTAGAATGGTTACTGATAAAACTTATGAATATTTAGGGATTGAAAAGTAATATTTATTTATTCCCTACAAGCCTATAATAATATAGTCTTGTTAGGGCATTTCAAAGCCTAGGGTCTTTGAAATGAATGTTTTTTGGGGAGGTAATTTAAAATGATAAAAGGAAAACCATTTGTTAAATGGGCTGGTGGAAAGAGACAAGTTATTGATAAACTTATGATGTATGTTCCTGATGAGTTTAATACTTATTATGAACCATTTGTTGGAGGTGGAGCCTTATTATTTGAATTATCTCCGAGAAGTGCGGTTATTAATGATAGTAATAAGGAACTTATGAATGTTTATGAATGTATTAAAGATGATAAGAAATTTGAGGCTATGTGCAGAGAACTTAATCATCATGAGATGTATCATTCAGAAGAATATTATTATGAAATTAGAAATCTTGATAGAGATAAGAAAAAATATAATAAGATGGCTGATTATAAGAGGGCCGCTAGAACGATATATTTAAATAAGGCTTGCTTTAATGGTTTATATAGAGTTAATAGTAAGAATGAATTTAATGTACCTTTTGGTAAGAAAGTTAAAGTTAATACTTATGAAGGACAGAACTTAGGAATTATATGTGGTTTTTTAAATTATAATGATATTAAATTATTATCTACTGATTTTGAAGAAGCAGTTAAGACTGCTAAAAAGGGAGATTTTATTTATTTTGATCCACCATATGACTCTGATACTTCTACTTTTAATAGTTATACTGAAGATGGATTTGATAAGAATGAACAGAGAAGACTAGCTAGTGTATTTAAGGAACTAGACAGTAGAGGCTGCTACGTAATGCTTTCTAATCATAATACTAATCTGGTTAATGAGTTATATGCTGGGTATCATTTTCATGTTATTGAGGCTAAGAGAAGTATTAATTCTAATGGTAAAAAAAGAGGTAAAGTAGAAGAGGTTATTATTACTAATTTTGAGAATAAGAGGGGATTTTAATTATTTGGTGAGATAGTTACGAATGGTTCAGTCATTGCAAAATTTGCAACAACTGAAAAAAGGACAGAACTACCCGCAAATTTTGCGACAGTTCAAAAAGCATTGATAAACTATTAGATAGCATATTGATAATGCATTAAAAGAAGAATTGGATAATTCAACTGTCGCAAATTTTGCGACAGTTCAAAAAGAGGGAAATCGAAATATTACTATAAATATAGAGTACTATAATCTTGATATGATTATTAGTGTTGGTTATAGATAAAAATACTTTAGTAGCTGTTACTATACTAATTGCACAATCTGATCCAAAAGAAAAAGAAGTACTTGTAGATTTGGTTATGAACTTTTTAAAGGGAGAATAGATATGAGAAAGTTTAATTATATTACTGATTATAGTTTAATTAATTCTAGTGTAAGAGGTTATATTATAGAATTAGAGAAAGAACTTGCTATGCTTATTGATATGGAAGAAGATAATAATATTTATGTTGAAACTTATAAAAAATTAAAAGAGTTTAAAAATAAATATTCTGATATGCATGATGTTTATAATAAGATATTAAATGATTTACTTAGTAGCGAGAATGTTGAATATTGTGTTAAGAATGGTAAATATAAAGAAGATGCCTCATTAGTAGGATTAGAGTTTGAAAGAGATTTAAGAGAATTATTTATTTTAGAAGAAAGATGTAGAAGTCGTTCTGTAAAATTATGGAAAAGAGATTTAACTAGTTATGATGATATCAAAAATGGTGAAGATTTTATGGTGGTAATTCATGCTAGTTATTTACTTCCTGGTACTCCTGATAATGACAATTATCATAATAATCAGTATAGTAAACAATATTTATCTTGTTCTTTGATTTCTAATAGAGAACTTAATACTTTTAATGGTACTAAAACTTTGTTTGTTATGGATGTGGATGATGATAATTATATTGCTTCTTCATATGTAGATGCTGTAACAGCAGATACTTCAAGACCTGATTTTAATACTCTTAAAGAAATTGATGTTAATGGAAGTAAACATTATATTAAGGTTGGCTATACAAATAATAGAAAAGAAGCAGTAACCTCTATTAGTAGTCCTAAAATGATAGAAGAATTAAGTGTAAAAAGAGAATTAAAAGATAGCGGAGAGTTATATAGATACAATAGTTTAACTAATGAGGTTATTTTGGATAGAACAAAAACAAAGATGAGAGGAGCTATACTTTTAAGTGATGGCTGTGATTTACTATTAGAAGAATATCTTAGACTTAAGAGTTTAGAAGTAAAATTTAAATGTATCAATAAGGGATTATATAGACGGAAAGGTGATATACCCCCTTATACTGAAGAAGAATATAATAATTTTCTTATCTCTTTAGATAACTTAGATGATGTTATTAGAAGATATAATGTTTCTTATGAAGATTTATTTGATTTTTATCAAGAAGTGGTTATACCTATGAAATATGATGAGAGAGTAATGAATGATATTAATAAAAAGTTATCTTTCTATGGTATTGGCGCTTCTAGTGGTAGAGGTAGATAAGCACGATAGTTAACTTATAGTGAACTAAAACTATTGAATAATGGTAAAAAATGTATACAAATAGTACATTTTTTTCTTTTTGCCATTTGTGATATAATATTTGTGATTTTATGAGAAATGTTGTATGGGGGATGATGTTAGTGAATTTAACCGAGAATATAGAAAAGATTAAGAAAGAAATAAGAACTAATCCTAGTAATAGTTTTGATATTATTAAGAATAATGTTCCTAAGTATACAATGTATCAATATGTTAGAGAATGTAATAAGAATAATTTAAATAAATCTGCTTTTAGATTTGGAAGGAAAAGATATACTTATGGTGAGTTTATTGAACTGATTGATAGATATGCTAAAGGATTTATAGGAATGGGAATAGGTAAAGGTGATAGAGTAGCACTATTACTTCCTAATTTACCTGAATCTACAATTATTATTTATGCATTAAATAAAATAGGAGCTATTTCGGATAATATTGATCCTACTAGTAAAGAAGATAGAATGAAGTATTTTTTAGAAAAAGAAAAAATAAAAGCTATTGTATGTTTTGATAAAGTATATGAAACTGGAGTTAAACCTATTGAGGAGTATGTATATAATGAACTTAATATTGATAAGGTATTAATTACTAAGATTACTGATTCTTTGCCTTTAATTGAAAGTGCTTTATATAAAATGAAATGTAAAGATGAAGATGTTGTTAAGAATGTAAGTACTTTGTATGGTGATATTAATATTTTTGATGTAAATAGATTTCTTAGAGAAAGTAGGTATCAATTAAGTTATACTAATCCATATACTGAAAATGAAATTGCTACAATATGTCATTCTTCAGGAACTACTGGAATACCAAAGACTATTCCTTCGAGTAATGAAAATGTTAATTTTATTACTTTTCAACATCAGATATCAGATATAGATTATAGTAATGTTAAGACATTTTTACATGTACTTCCTGGCTTTGCTCAATTTGGTTTTTCTGATTCAATGCATTTAGGACATTGTTTAGGATTAGAAATGATAGAAATACCAATTTTTTCGCAAGATAATATTATTGATATTTTACTTGATACTAAGGCTAATTGTTTATTTGGTTCACCATCTTTTTGGCTTAGATTAATAGGAGATGATAGGTACAAAGATGCTGATTTATCTTTCTTATATGAAGCTGTTTATGGTGGAGGAAGTCTTACAATAACGCAAGTGGCTAATATAAATAGGTTTTTAGTAGTTCATAATGCTAAATGTTTACTTAGAACTGGTTATGGAATGAGTGAATTTAATGGTACTTGTATATTAGAGGATCCTTTTATGTCTACTCCTGGTAGTTGTGGATTTGATTTACCTGGTGGTAGTGGTATTATTATTAATCCTGATACTATGAAAGAAGTATCTATAGGTGAAAGTGGTAATTTATATTATAGTAAGGGGAGTAATCCAATATGTGAGTTTGATGGTAAGATATTACATGAAACATTAAATATTAATGGAAGAGAATATATAGATACTGGCGATATAATGAGAAAAAATGCTAGAGGAGAATACTTTTTTGAAGGTAGAGCAAGTGGTATGATATGTAGATATGATGGTTATAAAGTATATCCTTGTGCTTTAGAGAATGCTATTACTAGTTCGCCATTTATAGAGGATGCTATGGTATCTGAATATTATGATGAAACAAAGTTTGGAACAATGCCTCTTATATGTGCTGTCTTATCTAAGAATAGTAAGGGCATTGATATAAAAAATATTATAAGTAGTATTATTGATAATTATATTTTGAGTAATAAAAATATGTCATTTCGTGATATACCTACTAGATGGAAAATAGTAGATGAATTACCATATACATCCGCGTTGAAGAAAGATTACAAAAAAATAAAAGAGGATGGTATTAATGGAAGTGAGATTAGTATAGTTTGTCATGAGACAAATATGGGACTTGATTACTATGATGTAATTGTACCTAATAAGGGTAAAACTTTAATAAAAAAATAAAAAGGTGGTAGTAAAATGAATTTTAATTTGGGGTTAACATTTTCAGGGGTTGTTTATACGTTACTTATTATAATTATATATTTTAAAAATAAGAGAATTAAGACAAGAGAAAATAGAATATATAGTTTACTTCTTATATCAACATTTTTAGAATTATTACTTGGATTATTTGGATATTTTTCTATTATTAATATTAGTAATATAGCTTATGTTACAAGAATTATTAATATTTTATATTTGATATCTTTAGATAGCTGGATATTATTCTTTATGTTATATGTTGTTTCAATATCTTTTGATTTTGAAGCTAAAAAAATATATGAAATATTTTGGCTTGTATTTTTAATAATAGTGTTTTTAATATCAGTATTACCAATAGATTATTATTATAAAGATAATATTATGTATACTAGTGGTATGGCTGTTAATTTTACTTATTTGATTGCTGTATTGGCAGTTATAGTTATTATAATTAATTCTATTATAAATATTAAAAAACTTAGTAATAAAAAATATATTCCAATGTTTGTATTTCTTGTACTTGGTGGTATTTCTTTATTTCTTCAGATTAAGTATCCTAAATTATTTTTAGTTAGTCCGCTTGAAGTACTTGTAACTATTGTTATGTATTTTACTATTGAAAATCCTGATATGAAGACAATTGAAGAAATACATAGAGCTAAAGAAATTAGTGATAATGCTAATGAAGAGAAGACAATGTTTTTGTATAATATGACTAATGAGATTAGAGGTATTACTAGGGATATAAATAAAGAAGCAGATATTATTTTAGATGAGACTGATAATAAAAAGATTGATATAGAAGTTATTGATAATTCTGCTAGAGAGATAAAGGGTAGTACTGCTAGATTTACAACAATGACTAATGAAATATTAGATGTTTCTAATATGGATGGGGCTAGTATTAGGGTGTATGATGAGAAATATAATATTAGATTAATATTAGATAGTTTAATTAGTATATATAAGAAAAAATGTAATAGTAAGAATATTTCTTTTAGGAGTAATATATCTAGTGATATTCCTAAGTATTTATATGGTGATGGTATTAATTTAAAGAAAATATTAGATATTTTACTTGATAATAGTGTTAAGTATACTGATAATGGATATGTTGAGTTAGATGTTAATACTATTATTAAGAATGATATGGTTAGGCTTATTATTAATGTAGAGGATTCTGGTATTGGTATTGATAGTGAAAAACTTGGTAGTGTATTTGTTAATAAAAAAGATTATAAAGAAGAGAACTATGATTTAAATGATACTTTATATAATGTTAAGAAGATTATTACTATGATGGGTGGTACTATTATTCCTAATAGTACATATGGTAAGGGTACTAATATGAAAATTATATTAGATCAAAAATTAGTAATAGATAATAATAAATTAAATGAATATGAAAAGAGAATTGATAAAAAAGATATTTTATATGTTGGTAGTAATGGTAAATTAATTAATAGATTATTTAAAAATAAAGAAGTTGATTTAGAGATAATAGAACTAGGTAAAGAGGCTTTAGATAAAATAAGAGGTAATAAAAGATATGACTTAATATTACTTGAGGATGATATTAAACCTCTTAGTGGATTTGTTATTATGAAGAAATTACTTATGATTAAGTCTTTTAATACTAAAGTTATATTACTTACTGGGAATAATGAATATAAAGATAGTTATAAAGAGTATGGTTTTAGTGATGTTATATTAGAACCTATAGATGAAGAAATATTTAATAATATTATAGACAAATATTTGAAATAAATTGTTAAATTATCATAAATTACTTTACAAAAGATAAAATATATTGTATTATTAATATGTTCCTTGAACTTTGTTATTGGTACCTCTTACCATAACTAGGTCAATGGTGAAAATAAGATAAGGAGGAAAATATAATGGCTTTAAATAAAGAAGTTAAGACTAAGATTATTAAAGATTTTGCTAGAGATGAAAAAGATACAGGTTCTCCTGAAGTTCAAATAGCAATTTTAACTAATGAGATTAATGCTCTAACTGAACATCTTAAAAATAATAAACAAGATAAAGCTTCTAAAAGAGGACTTTTAATTAAAGTTGGTAAAAGAAGAAGTTTATTAAATTATCTTGTTAAGACTGATGTTAAGAGATACAGAGATGTAGTTGCAAAATTAGGATTAAGAAAATAATTATTAAAAGTAGGCACTCTTTTTTGAGTGCCTTTAATTTTAAAAAGATAACTGAAATTGGAGGTAGAAGATATGGATAAGAAAGTATTTGAGTTAGATTTTTATGGAAGAAAGATAGTAGTAGAACATGGACAAGTTGCTAAGCAAGCTGATGGTGCTGTACTTGTTAGATATGGTGATACAGTAGTACTTAGTACGGCAGTTGTTAGTAAGAGCGCTAATCTACTATCTGATTTCTTTCCACTTATGGTTTTATACCAAGAAAAATTATATTCTGTAGGTAAGATACCTGGAGGATTTATTAAGAGAGAGGGTAGACCTACTGATGCTGCTACACTAGCTGCTAGAATGATAGATAGACCTCTTAGACCATTATTCCCAGAGGATTTTAAGAATGAGGTACAAATTGTTAATACAGTGTTATCTGTAGATCAAGATAATTCACCTGAACTTACTGCTTTACTTGGATCATCACTTTGTGTATCTATTAGTAAGATACCATTTAATGGTCCAGTAGCAGCTGTTAAAGTAGGTAGAATTAATGGTGAGTTTATTATTAATCCTACTGTAGAACAGGCTGAAGAGTCTGATATTGATCTTACAGTAGCAGGTACAAAAGAAGCTATTAACATGGTTGAGGCTGGAGCTAGAGAGGCTTCTGAAGATGATATGCTTGAGGCTTTAATGTTTGGACATGAGGCTATTAAGAAGTTAATTGCTTTTGAAGAAGAAGTTATTAAAGAGATTGGTCTTCCTACTATGGAATATGAGAAGTTAGAAATAACTCCAGAACTTAGAAGTGAAGTTGATACTTATGTAAGAGAAAGACTTGATAAAGCTCTTAGAATTAAAGATAAATTAGAGAAATATGCCGCAATTGATAGTTTACAAGAAGAAGTAGTAGAAAAGTATAAGAATGAAAATGAAGATACTATGAAACCTGAAGAATTAAATGAATTACTTACTAAAGTAGCTTTAATATTTCATGGTATAGAATATGAATTATTTAGAAATATTGTTGTTAAAGAGAAGACTAGAGCAGATGGTAGAAGAATGGATGAAATTAGACCTTTATCTACTGATATTGATTTACTTCCTAGATGTCATGGTAGTGCTTTATTTACTAGGGGACAAACTCAAAGTTTAGCAACAGTTACGCTTGGTGCTTTAGGTGAACATCAAATACTTGATGGACTTGGAATTGAAGATGCTAAGAGATTTATGCTTCATTATAACTTTCCACCATTTTCAGTAGGTGAAACTGGTAGATATGGGGCTCCTGGCAGGAGAGAAATTGGTCATGGAGCATTAGGAGAGAGAGCACTTTCTTATGTTATTCCTAGTGAAGAAGAATTTCCTTATA
>CAKOQV010000001.1 GCA_934101345.1 uncultured Bacilli bacterium | reverse complement strand
AAGACTAATATTTCTATTAGTTTTCCCTATAGTCTCTATATTATTTATTTTATTATTAAGATTTACAGCCCCCCCCCCTAATTAACTTGTAGTTAACTTTTTTAATTACTTTTTTGTTCATAAGAGGAGCCTCCTTCCATATACCTTACATATAGAATTTTACCATAAGTAAATATATTTTACAATAAAAATAAATAAATTATTTATTAATATATTCTTTCATACTTTCTATGTCATTTATATTAAATTTACTAGTAGTTTTATTTTTCATATCTTTTATTTCTATAGTACCTTCATTTACTTCATTTTCTCCTAGTACAATAACATAAGGTACATTGTTTTTATCAGCAGATTCAAATACTTTCTTTAATTTTCTATTATTCATTTCTATCAGTACTTTAATATCTTCTTTTCTTAAATTATTAGCTAGTTTTAATGATTCTATATTAGTATTCATAGGTACTATAAGTACATCATATAATGCTTCATTTACTTCTTCTTTTAATATTTCACATATTGGTACAATACCAAAAGATATTCCAACAGCAGGGTATGTATTACCATCATCTATAAAGTTGGTAATTATTTTATCATATCTTCCTCCCCCTCCAATAGCGGATCTTATTCTTTGTTTCTTATCAAATACTTCAAATACTGTACCTGTATATATTTCTAATCCTCTAGCAAGGTATGGAGTAAACATACATTCTGTTATACCTAGACTATTTAAGTAATTAAATAATTCTTTTATTTCTTCTTTTCCTTCATTAAAGATATTATTAGTAATATCTAGATTATCTAACTCTTCAATAGTACATTTAAAGTAACTAAATAATTTATCTAGTTTTTCTTCTTCTATATCATAAGAAGCTAATTCTTCTTTTACTCCTCTTTCTCCTATTTTAGCTAGTTTATCTACAGATAGTATTACTTTATTCTTAATACTTTCATCTATACCTGCCGCAAGTATGAAACCTTCAAGTAACTTACGATTATTTACTTCTATATAGACATCTATTCCTAGTTTTTTATAGCATAGACTAGTCATTGATAACATTTCTGCTTCTATAAATGTTCCTTCTATACCACATACATCGACATCACACTGATAAAACTCTCTTGCTCTACCTGTTTTTACTGGACCATCACGAAATACTTTTCCTACTTCGTATCTTTTTAGTGGTAATGTAATACTTTTATTTACATTCATACTAATTACTTTAGAAAATGGTACTGTAAGATCATATCTTAGTCCTAGTTTTCTATCGCCTTGATCATTTAGAGTATATACTTCTTTTAGTATTTCACTACCACCAGCATATTTTGATGCTAATAAGTCATAATAACATAATATGGTAGTATCAAGTGGCATATATCCAAACTTTTCAAAAGTACTAGTTAAGGTATTCACTACTCTTCTTTTTATTAATTCCTCTTTAGGAAGACTATCACTAGTTCCTTTTACATTCATTAACTTCATTTGTATCACCTTTATTCTTCAATCTTTACTTTATTTGTAAAGTCTATTTTTAATAATTCTAATAAGTCATTAATTTTAATAAACTTGCATTCTTTATTGGTATCAGAAAATTTTACTGGTATTCCACCCATTTCACTCCAGTATTCTAAATTAGGCATAAAGTCATCTACAAGAATAGCTCCTTTTGGATTTACTATATCGCCTTTCTTAATTATTTTTGGAACAACATTTAATTTGATATCCGGAAGTACTGAAGTAAAGTATTTAAACTTTGCTCTTATTTCATTATCAGAATTAACATGAGTTAGTATTTCTACATCAAAGTATTTGCTTAATTTTTTTATCTTCTCAATGGAATTATTTATTTCTCCAGCTTTTTCTATTAGAGTATCCCAAGATAAATTTTTATAGAAATCTTCTTTTTTATCTTCGGGAATATTTCTTTCTTTTATTATTTGATAGGTATAATTTATTGTATCTAGAATTACACCATCACAATCTAAATATAATTTTTGCATAATTGCCCCCTTATTTTATTTTAAAGTAGTAATTATTTGTTCTACTCCTGTATAATACTCAGTAATGGTACTATTTGCTACTTTGATTACTGTAGGGTCTGCTACTTTTAATTCTGATATATCCGATACTACTCCTGATGGTTCTCCAACTATATTGGCATTAAAAGAATCATGTAAGTCAACCTTATATACCATTTTACCAAGCATATTAACTGCATTTGTTACTTTACTGTTTTCGTTAGTAGTGTCGTAGTAGTAGACATAGTATTCTTCTTCAGATTGTCTTAATGAATCTACTCCTAGTATCTTATTTGACACAGTGCTTGCATTATCAGTAGTATTATCTTTCTTATCAAACCACTTTATGTCCTTAGTAATAAATATTCCTGTTAGTATATAAAGTATTACAAAAAACACTAATAAAACCACTATTATTGTAATGAACTGTTTCATAGTCATTGGTTTTTCTTTACTTAATTTTTGTATATCTCTAACATTTTTTCCATTTCTTTTTGCTTCTTTTCTTCTTAATTCTCTTCCCACAATTACACATCCTTCTAATTAATTATAATATATATTTTTAACTTTGTAAATTAATAAAAGACATTCTTTAGATATAATCCTTCTGGATTTGCTGTTTTACCAGCAGCTCTTCTATCTTCTTTTCTTAATATATCTATTACTTCTTCACTCTTTATTTTACCTTCACCGACTGCTATTAGAGTTCCAACGATATTTCTTACCATATATCTTAAGAAACCTGTTCCTACAAATGAGAGAGTTATTTTATTTATGTCTTTGCTATCTCTAATTATATTTGTTTGAGATATTGTTCTTACATAGTCATCTTTTTCTTCATCTGTTTTAGTAAATGATTTGAAGTTATGTTTTCCTTCAAGATATTTCATAGCTCTTTCCATTTCAACAACATCTAATTTTTTGTTATGCTGATAGACATAGTTTCTTTCTAATGGATTATATTCACCCATGTTTAGTTTGTAGATGTATTCTTTCCCTATCGCAGAAAATCTAGCATGAAAATCCTCTGGTACTTCTTTAACATCTTTTACGTAGATATCATTGGGTAAAAGACTATTTAAGCCTCTTCCTAGTTTGTCGGTAGTTATTTTTGTTTCTAAATCAAAGTGAACTTTTTGATTTAGTGCATGTACTCCAGCATCGGTTCTTCCTGAAGCGTGAACATCTACTTTCTTACCTCCATTTATTTCTTTTAATGCTTTTTCTAGTTCTGACTGAACTGTTCTTTCCTTAGGCTGTTTCTGATAGCCAAAAAAACCTGTTCCATCATAACTAATTGTAATTAAATATCTCATAATACTTCTCTCCTTAATAAATTTATTATATTATTTATTTGCTATTTATAAGTATGTTTTTTGTTTCTTTTTCTAATTTCTTTAGACTTTTATTCGGTGCCGGTAAATCTTCGGGCATAGTACCTCCATTTTTAGCTATTACCTCTCTAATGTTTTTACCAATATTATAGTGAGTTTTATTTGCTTCAGATTCACCCTCTATATTATCTTTTTTTAATTTTGCTTCAGTTTGGGTAATTCTAAAAAGATTGGCTGCAAGTTCTTCACTACCCATATTAAGTTCTTTACGCCGGGTTTTTTAGCAGTTTGATTTAGTGAATAGTTACCTTTTTTAGTTAGATTTCTCTGATAGAATCTTTTTTCATCTTCAGTTAAACTAGAGTAATCTCTTTCAGTAAGTTCCATTTTTCTTGTCTACACAGCAAAATAGGTTTGAGCAAGAGCAACACTTTTCTTCCTACTATCACCATTTTGTGCTATCAAGTAGCAAGCATATCTTGATAACTTGTAATCAGGAACTTCTCTTTTTGTACTAGAACCTATTTCAACCATTTTGGCGGCTCCGCCAAAATGGTCTAAAGCCTTATAACCACCCCACTCACAAGCAATTTTTGCTTTATCAATTACACCTTCGAATTTTCTCCATTCGGTATATTGTAATGCTTCTTGTAACTCTCTTGCTTCCCAGTATTCATTTCCATATTCATCAATATGTTTAATACTTTCGAATGTAATATTATTAATTTCTAAATTATATTTTTATGTTAGTAAATTTCAGATAGTGTACATTCACCACAATTTTCCTAAGGTTAGAAAAATCATATAAACTACTGTATTTACTGTTTTTACAGAGTATCATTGCTACTTTATTACTTTGTAATTTTTAATAACAGATTATTATAATTAGTATTAGTATATTTAGTATTAGTAATAGGCTATTTATTTTAGTCCATTTATTAGTACGATAGTTAGTTCTTGATTTGCCATAATTATATAATCTTATATCCATTATATCAGCAGATTCTTCGGCTCTTTTTATTGATAAAGTAAACATTGGTATTAGAATACCACTGATGCTTATTAATTTTTCTTTAATATTTTTAGTATTAAAATTTATTCCTCTTAGTTTTTGAGCATTTATTATTCTACTTGCCTCTTCAGTTAATGTAGGAATATATCTTATTGATAAAGTTATTATCATAGCTATATCTCCTACAGGAATTAATTTATTAAATGGTTCTAAAAGTTTTTCTATACCAAAAGTTAGTTCTGTAATACTAGTAGTATATGTTAGTATTGAAGAATATAAGACAATAAATATTAATTTAAATATATCGAATATTATTCTATTTATACTTGTAAAAAAGATTAAATCTATAATAAATATAAATATTAAAAATATTTTTATACCATAAATATTTTTTAGATATACTTTTATATCTATATCACTATATAACATAGTTAAAAATAGATACATACTAAGTAAGGCTATATCTATATAACTATCTATAAAGAAAATACTTATTATCATTATTATTAATGACATTATTTTAAATACTGGGTTTAACTTATGAACTACTGATGATTTATTTATATATCTACCTATAGTAATATTATTTAACATTACGATATATATCTTTCATTAGTTCTTTTATATCAAAGGTTAGTTCTAAGTTAATATTTTTCTTTTTATTTGCAGTATTTATAAAATTTATTATTTTAGGTATTTCTACTTTACTAGTTTTAATCTTACTAATATTATTTAATAATTCTTTCTTTATTCCTGAACTTATTATTTTACTATTTTTAAGTATTAAATAATTATCTGTTACTTTTATAGCAAAATCTATATCACTTGTTAGTAGTATTATTGTTTTATTATATCTAGTTTTTATTTTCTTTAATAATTTTATTAGATATTCTTTATTTCTACTATCAAGGTTACTTGTGGGATTATCAATAATAATTAATCTAGGATTTAGTGATAATACTATTCCTAAAGCTAGACTTTCTTTTTCACCACTTGATAATTCAAATGGACTTTTATCTAAATATTCTTTTGGTAGATTAACCATTTTAAGAGAGTCTTCAACTCTTTTATTTATGGTACTTACTTTATAATTATATTTTTTTAAACCAAACTCTAATTCTTCTCTTACTGTATTAAAAATAAATGCTTCTTCAGGATTATTAAATACTACCCCAATATTTCTTCCTTTATAGGTATTAGTTATTTTACCACTATAATCTTTTTCAAGATCACTTATTAAATAAGTAAAGTATGATAAATTTTCTCCAGATACTATGGTAGTTATTTTACCATCTTCAAAATCATAATTAAACTTTTTTAAATTACTTTTATATGTTACATTATTAAAACTTAAGGCCATAATTTATTCATTACCTCTTTTTCACTAAAATATACTTTATCTAATAAATCATATAGTATTAAATTCTGTGATAGTTTTACTATAAACGGTAGATCAAAGCCTTTTCTTTCTAAATAATCATCTTGGTAGATTTCTTCTTTTGATCCATCCTTGATTATTTTACCATCCTCTAATACAATAATTCTATCAGAAAATAGCGTTTCCTCAAGGTTATGTGTAATTAGTATTATAGTAAGTTTTTCTTCTTTTTGATATTCTTTAAGTAATTTAAAAACTAATTTTTTATCGGTATCTGTTAGTTTATTTATTGTTTCATCAAGTAATAATATTTTAGGACTATGAATTAAACTTGAAGCAATAGCTACCTTTACCTTTTCACTTTCAGTTAAAAGACTTGGTTCTTTATCTAGAATATTCTCTATTTTAAATCTTTTAGATATTATATCTATTAAAGTAATCATCTCATTATGAAAATAGCCTAAATTTTCTAAAGAAAATACTAAGTCATCTCTTACTGTTTCTCCAATAAAATGAGTTTCACTATTAGCAAAACAAACAGAAAATACTCTTCTTATTTTTTTAATAAACTGTTCATTCAATAAATAACCATCTATAGTAATATAACCCTTGGCTTTATATAGTCCTATTAGTATTTTAGCTAGAGTACTTTTACCAGAACCATTCATACCTATGATTGAGACAAAAGAAGACTCTTCTATTTCTAAATTAAAATCTTTGAATAGATAATTATTTTCAAATTTAAATGACATATTATTTACTTTAATGATTTGTCTTTCCATACCTAACACCCTCGATATATATTATATATTAATTATGCCTAAAAAACAAGGAAATATAAAGAAAAAAGCATCTTAAAATTAAGATACTTACTATTTTACTCTCATTAGTTTTTTATGTATTTCTTTGACATCACCATAACTAAAATTATCTAAAGTATTAACATTTAATTCTTCAGAATAAGTTTTATCGAAACATAGTTCTTCTACTGCATCAATTCCTTTAGGAGTTTGTAACTCTTCATACATATCAAGAAATAGATTTGCTTTTCTTACATCATTAATTATAGCTCTTTTTTTAAATATTCTATTAGTTAAATATACTGTACCAAATATTGTACCAATAGTTAGATAAGTTTCAATATTACCAAATACAATACGATTAGCTATATATGAACCCGCCAATACAGTTAATAATGTTGTATCAAAATTTTTCTGTAAAACATATGGTCTTAGTTCTATACTAGCATTTCTTTCTTGTAATTGTTTTAACATAATTTTTCTTATTTCTTTTTCTTGTTCTTCAGTATAATCGAGAATAACTTCCGGTCCATGATTTAGATAAAAAATAACCATACTATCACCTGTAACACAATATTTTCCTATAACATTGTTTAATTCTTCCGGTCCCTCATAAAATTTCACAGTATCACCTCTCTGACAGTGATTACTATAACATAGATAGAAATTTTTTTCAAGAAAATTATGTAAAATTATCTTTTAACTATAAAGTTTTATAGACTTTCTAAGACTATTTTGATAAAATATAAATAAGAGGTGGAACATGAAAAATAAAACTATTACCAAAGTTATACGCGTAGATAATGAGACTAAAAAATTAATGAATGACTTTTATAAAGACATGAAAAGAGATAAAACTCCTCCTTATGCTATATTTCAAGCTGATACTGGTGATACAATAGTTACTTTATATGAATCTGGTAAAGCAATGTTTCAAGGAGTATCCGCAGATATTGAATCTGGTATGTGGGAAAGTATTGGTAAAGATAAAGAGAATATTGATTACTTTATAGATAGAGAAGAAGTTAAAGAAAAAAAAGAAGAAACTACTATACCAATAGATATTTCTTCAGTTGGTTCTGATGAAGTTGGTACTGGTGATTATTATGGACCTATCGTAGTAACAGCATCATATGTAAATAAAGATGATATTCCTTTCTTAACTGAACTTGGAGTTAAAGATTCTAAAAAATTATCTGATGAACAAATACTAAAAATAGTTCCTAAAATTATTAAGAGAATTAAATATAAAACTATTATGTTATCTAATAAAGAATATAATAAGAATTATGGTAAAGATATGAATATGAATAAGATAAAGGCTGTACTTCATAATAAAGTATTAACTGAAATGGTTAAGGATAATGAGTATGATTATATTGTTGTAGATCAGTTTGAGCCTGAATCATCTTATTATAAACATTTATCTGAAGTGCCTAGTCCTTTGAAGGGAATTACTTTTATTACTAAGGCTGAAGATAAGTGTTTATCTGTTGCTTGTTCTTCATTAATAAGTAGATATATCTTTGTTAAGGAAATTGATAAACTTGGTGATAAGTATGGTATCTTCTTACCTAAAGGAGCCAATTATTATGTAGAAGATGTTGGTATTAAATTAGTAGAAAAATATGGGGTAAATATTTTAAAAGAAGTGGCCAAATTAAATTTTAGTAATACTGATAGAATATTAAAAGAAGTAAGAAAATAAATCTTGCTTCTTTTTATAACAAATAGACTATATTAATCTTTATAATATGTTTGATTTTTATTAGTTGGACTATCTGGATATGTCATTTTTATTAAATTATTTTCAATAGCGGGGACTAAATAGTTTTCTCTAAATGAAACTCTAGATTTCATATCTACTAATTTCATTAACTCATTAGTACTATATTTAATTCCAGGTTCCATTGCATCAAGTAATTTTTTTATATATGGACTTATATGATTAATTTGATTATTTACTCCAACAATTAAAGTATCTAGTTCTTCATCAATCATTTTTAACATAAATTCTATAAATTCAGTTGAATTACCCTTTGCATTACAATTAGCAATTACTCTATAGTATTCATCTTGATATTTTTTTATTGCACTTTCTATTGGAACATATTCAAATATATCTTCATATTCAGATAAGATAACATTCTGCCACAATCTAGCGGTTCTTCCATTACCATCACCAAATGGATGTATAAAGACAAATTCATAATGAAATACTGAAGATAATATTAAGGGATGTATTTCGCTCTTTTTTTCTTTCATCCAATTAAATAGTTGCTCCATAAGTTCTTCTACTTGGTTTGCTGGTGGACAAATATGTATGCAATTGCCATTCTCATCAAAAACTCCTTCGCCAGTACTTCTAAACTTTCCAGATTCCTCTGTAGTTAAATATGTCATAATACCATGTATTTCTTTTAAATCTTTTATACTATATGGATTTACTTCTTTAATTTTTAAATAAGCATTATAGGCGTTTTTTACTTCTTGTATTTCTTTTTCTGGTCCAATTACCAATTTACCATCAATGACATCTTTAACTTGACTAAGTGATAAAGAGTTTGCCTCTATTGCAAGTGATGAATGAATAGATTTTATTCTGTTATTTCTTCTTAATACTGGCATTTTATTTAAATCTTTATAATTTTCAAGTCCACCAATTTTCTTCATAATTGAAGAAACTCTTTCCAGCATAATATTAGTTATTTCAAATGGTGGTATATAATTTTGCATTTAAATCACCTCATTTTTTTCTACTAATATTATACTATATATATTGATTATAGTCAATCTACTTGTATGTTTTCTTGTATGTTTTCTTGTATGTTTTATTCATAAACAAACTTACCTAATACTTTAAATACACTCTCTATACCTTTTTTTAATACACTATTTACTTTAGTGGATACCTTGTTGGTACCTCTGGTTAATTTTGTTGTGTAGTCAGTACTGGTATTAACTACATAATCTTCAATACTAACATTCCTACCTTCACTTACATCCTTTTCAAACTTCTCCATTGATTCTTTAGTTAGAACTGTTTTATTACGAAGATTATATTCATAATAACCACTCTTTTCTATTACATAAGCCATGATAAAGCTTAAAAATAATACTATGAATACTATTTTTAATATTTTTTTCTTATTCATTATTTATCACCTTTTATATAGTAATATAATATGTTAGATATTGCTTCAGTAGTATTAAGTACTTCATCTATATTGTTATCTACTCCTCCTACTTCAATTAAAATACTATTAGGACTAATATCTTGGTTATATATACCATCTACACCAGGACCTTCTTTTTTATAGACACCTCTAGATAAACCTTTATAATATTTATTGAATAAGTTATTTAAGTCTTCGCTTAATTTCAAATTATCTTTATAATTATCATGTTCTAATCCTACGACAAAGAGTATTCTAGCATAGTCTTTACCATTTATGTTTACACTAGTTACATTTTTGTTTACTGAGTCTCTATGAATATCAATAAAATATTTTAGAGTATTATATTTATTCTTTTTATCTAAGATAAATATTCGTGAAGCTTTATAAGAACTAGCGTGATTCCAATTATTTATACTTAAGAATTCGGATAAGTTAGAATCTTCAACAATTGTAGATAGTCCTTTACTATTTAGTTTTTCTTTTAATAAATAAGAGGCCATTAATACATTAGGAGTTATTCCATAGATATCTAAGTTTGAACTATTATAGTTTTCTAACTGATGTGAATTATAAATATATATAATAGGACTATCTATATCTACGGGATTTGGATCTTCAATATAAGAACTTATCTTTTTTAATTCTTCTAGATTACTATAGTCATCATTATGTTCATAATCTTTGTTAAAGGAGGTTATACTCCTATCAATAATAGAACTAGGATTAGTAAAGTCTATACTAAACAAAAACTTAGTACTGTTATTAACAATATTTATTAGTTTATAATCTCCAATCAGATGAGAATTACCTCCTTTTAAGAGAAAGTTAATAAATTCTTTATTATTTATGTTACTACTATTTTTTAAAGAATAATAAAATGTTATAGAAAAGATTATATATATTATTATGATATAAATAAATGATAGTTTTATTTTTTTCTTTACTGTTTTTTTCAATTTCATTTTACCATTCATGATATCATCACCTACTAATAATATATAACATTAGGTAATAGTTTTATGTCGAAAAAAAGTAGGTTACCCTACTTATTGTAAATCTGTTCTAAAGTTTTTTAGTTCATCAATAAATTCATCTGTTTCTTCATCATCAGTAATATTATATATTTTATCTTTTACTTTTAATAATTCATCATAGCTTATAATTGCTTCTTCTTCTTGTTTTCTTTCATAGTCAGTTAGTTCTATATTAGATGGCTTTATTTCTTCTTCCATCCTTTCAACAATGTCTGAAGCAAACTTCATATTATCATTTACTTCATAAGCATCTTCCATTGTTTCAAGTGGAGATAAAGCATCTTCATGTAAATCTATACCTAACAGAATATCTTCATTAGTATGATAATCTTCTTCTTTGGGTAATTCTTCTCTACTTGATAATTCTCTATCAATATGAATTGGAGATGTTTGAACTCTTTTTTCTCTTAAAACATTCTTTGTATATAAACCATTATTATTAGTATTTACTGGTATTTTTTCTTCTTTAATTTCTTCTTTTACTTCTTCTACTTTTTCTAATTTTTTTGGTTCAATTATTTCTTGTTTTGGTAATTCTTCTACTATTTCTTTATGTTCTTCTTTTACTTCATTAAATATTAATGGAGTATCTTCATGAGTATCATTTAATTCTTCTTTAATATTACTTTCTTTTAGATATTTAGATAGTTTTCTATTTTTTAGTAGAAGTACCACTAGTAGAAAGATAACAAATACAAAAAGAAATACTACTACCCAAAAGAAAAATAAACCATTACTTGATAAGTTATTATAAAAATCATTAAATGAATTTATCATTATATTCACCTCTTACTGCGATAAAGTTAAATACTGCACCAGCATATATGGCAGCAGTTTCCACCCTAAATATTAGGTCTCCAAAAGATACTGGATTATAATTGTTTTCTAATAAATATGTTTCTTCTTTAGGACTTATTCCACCTTCTGGACCTATTACCATTATAATTTTAGCACAATCTTTTATGCTTTGTAAATAGTAATTTAGTAATTTATCTTTTTCTTTTGTAGATGCCACTAATTTGATATCATAATCTAGATTTACTAAATCTTTAATACTCATAATATCAGCTATTTCTGGGATATCCGTTCTCTTAGACTGCTCACTAGCCTCCTTGCAGATCATTTGCCATCTTACTTTTTTCTTACTAAATCTTTCTTTATCCAATTTAACAATGCTTCTTTCCATATCGACTGGAATTATTCTTGATACACCTAGTTCAGTTAGTTTTTGAAGAATTAAATCTATTTTTTGTTCTTTTACTAAACCTATGGCTATTGTTAATTCTATATTTAGCTTATTTTCTTTACTAATAGTATCCTCTACTGAAAGAGTTAATGGATCTAGATTATCTATATTACATATATATAATACTTTATCATATACTACTTCTATTTTATCGTTTATATTCATTCGCATAACCTTCTTAATATGATGAATATCTGACTCTTCAAGTATTAAGTTATTTTGTTCTTTTCTTTTGGCGAAATATCTTTGCATATATACCACTCTCTTCTAGATTTATTTTCTTTTTTCTTATTATATAATACATTGGAACTATTATAAAGGCTCCTAGTACATCTACAATTACATGTTGTTTTATGAATACTGTTGATAACATTATTAATACTGATGTTATTATTATTAATATTTTGTATTCTTTTTTTATTTCTTTGACATCTAATGTTGATATTATAAATAATATGGCTAAAGCACAGTGAGCTGATGGAAATAGATTTACTGGGGTATCTACTTTGTATATGATATTTATTATCCATGTTGAAATACTGTCTACCACTAGTGGTTCTCTAGTCATTATAGTTGGTAATAATATAAATATTACACCTTCAAATAATGTATATATTAGACATGTTACTATGTATCTATCAAATACTTTTTTATTATATTTTAATATTAGTAATGGTATTAAGAATAGTAATAAATACCATAGAACATAGAATATTACAAATTCTGGTATAAATGGTATCATATTATCAAAATAGTTATTTAAATGCATTGGAGTACCTTGAAATAGTTTAGTTATTCCATATATGAATGTTTGAAATAAAAAACTAAATATTAATATTATTATTCTATTTTTATTTTCTTTAATATACTTCTTCATATTTACACCTCACACTACATTATATTGCCTTTAGATAATTATATCATACAAAAGTAAAAAGAGATAGTAATTTATCTCTTTATATTATTTATTATCTTTTTTCTTTTTTAAATACATTACTGCACATACTATTATTCCAAGTATTGCTACTACTCCAATAACAATATAAGTAACTATATTATCTCCTGTTTTAGGATTGTTAACTTCATTATTTGTTTGTACTCTAAATATATATATCTATGGCTTATATATAATAGACTTTATTTTGAGACTAAAATCAGGCTCAAAATAACGCCCTAAGACCTTAAGGCTTAGAGCGCATATATTATTTTTTTAACATCTTATTAAATTTAGTAAACTTACTATCATCATCTAGTGTTGTTTCAGATAATTCTTTAAATAAATCTTTTTGTTTTTTAGTTAATTTACTTGGCATAACGACATCTACTATTACATACATATCGCCTTTTTTATTATTAATATCACTATCTATTCCTTTTCCTTTTAATCTTAATTTACTACCATTTTTAGTACCATCAGGAATAGTTATAATAGCATTTCCATAGATAGTAGGTATCTCTTTCTTGCAGCCCAATACTGCCTCAGTAATAGTAAGAGGTACAGTAATATAAATATCATTCTCATCTCTAGTATAGAAATCATCTTCTTTAACACTAAATTCAATATATAAATCTCCTGGTTCTCCTCCATTAGTACCGGCTTCGCCCTTACCAGCAAGTCTTATTCTATTACCAGTATTTATTCCTTTAGGAATAGTAATAGTTAGAGTTTTAACTTTTCTTTCTTTACCAGTACCATGACAATTAGTACAAATCTTATCAAATGTTGAACCAGTTCCATGACATGTAGGACAAGAGGTCTTTGATAAGAATGAACCAAAGATAGTACTTTGCTGTCTTGTTACAGTTCCAGATCCTTTACAATCAGGACAAGTATGCATATTAAAGCCACCCTGTCCATGACACTCAGAGCATTCATCTTCAGTATCCACTTTTATATCTCTCTTAGCACCATTAACAGCCTCTTCAAAAGTAATACTCATACGATATAGTAAGTCACTACCATCTTCTCTCCTAGATCTAGTTCTTGTACCAGATGAAGATGAACCAAAACCAAAGTTTTTAAATAAATCTCCAAAGATATCTTCCATTCCTCCAAAGTCAAAGCCATCAAATCCAGAGAAACCGCCTTGAGAGTTAGTAAATGCTGCATGTCCATATTGATCATATTGTTTTCTTTTTGTCTCATCTGATAATACAGCATAGGCTTCTTGACATTCTTTAAATTTTTCTGCAGCATTTTCTTCTTTTGATACATCAGGATGGTATTTTTTAGCTAGTTTTCTGAAGGCAGATTTTATTTCATCTTGAGACGCTGTTTTGGGTACACCTAGTACCTCGTAGTAATCTTTTTTATTCATAATTTCCTCCGAACATAAGTATAAAGTTCTAGCTAGAAAACTAGAACTTTAACTTTTTATTTAAATTATTTCTCTTCGTACTCAGCATCTACTACTGTGTCGTCTTTATCTTCTTTCTTTTCTTCTTTAGTTTCAGTCTTAGCACTTTCTGCACTTTGATTATTTTTAGCAGCTTCTTCATAAACTTTTGTAGCAAGAGCATTAGCCTTCTCTAATAGTTTATCTTTAGCTTTATTAATCTTTTCAACATCTTCTGTTTCAATAGCCTTCTTAGTTTCTTCCATTAAGTCTTCAGCTTCTTTCTTATCAGAATCAGTTACTTTTTCTCCTAAATCTTTAAGAGCCTTTTCAGTCATGAATACTACTTGTTCAGCATCATTCTTAGCATCTGCTACTTCTTTCTTCTTGTTATCAGCTTCTTTATTTTTTTCTGCTTCTTTCATCATCTTATCGATTTCTTCATCACTTAATGTATTAGTAGCAGTAATTGTAATAGATTGTTCTTTTCCAGTACCCAAGTCTTTTGCTTTAACATTTACGATACCATTAGCATCTATATCAAATGTTACTTCGATTTGTGGTACTCCTCTTGGAGCAGGTGGAATGTTAGTTAATTGGAAGTTACCAAGGGTCTTGTTATCGTTAGCCATTGGTCTTTCACCTTGTAATACATGGATATCTACAGCAGGTTGATTATCAGCAGCTGTACTAAATACTTGACTCTTACTTGTAGGTATTGTAGTATTTCTAGGTATTAATACAGTCATTACTCCTCCTAGTGTTTCAATACCAAGTGATAATGGTGTTACATCTAGAAGTACGATATCATTAACGTCCCCTGTTAATACTCCACCTTGAATAGCAGCACCCATAGCTACTACTTCATCTGGGTTAACTTCTTTAGATGGTTCTTTACCTAATTCTTTCTTAACTAGTTCTTGAACACAAGGTATTCTTGTTGAACCTCCTACTAGTAATACTTTATCAATATCCTTAGATGTTAATTTAGCATCTTTTAATGCTTTTCTTACTGGTTCAGTAGTTGATTCTACTAAATCTCTAATTAAATCTTCAAATTTAGCTTTAGTTAAAGTTAAGTTTAAATGAAGTGGTCCATCTGTTCCTTGAGATATAAATGGTAATGATATTTCAGTAGAAGTCATACCGCTAAGATCTTTCTTAGCTTTTTCAGCAGCATCTCTAACTCTTTGCATAGCCATTTTATCTTTAGTTAAATCAACACCAGACTCTTTCTTAAATTCATCAGTCATCCATTCCATTACTCTTTCATCAAAGTCATCTCCACCTAAATGATTGTTACCACTTGTAGATTTAACTTCAAATACACCATCACCAAGTTCTAGAATAGATACATCGAATGTACCACCACCTAAGTCGTATACTAAGATAGTTTGTGTTTTTTCTTGTTTATCTAGTCCATAAGCAAGAGCAGCTGCTGTTGGTTCGTTAATTATTCTTTCTACTTCTAGTCCAGCAATTTTACCAGCATTCTTAGTTGCTTGTCTTTGACTATCATTAAAGTATGCAGGTACTGTAATTACAGCTTTGTTTACTGTTTCTCCTAAGTAAGCTTCAGCAGTCTTCTTAAGATCTCCTAGTATCATTGCAGATATCTCTTCTGGAGTATATTCTTTTCCATTAGCGGATACTTTTTCACTAGTACCCATTTTTCTTTTTATTGAAGAAATAGTATCTTTATTGGTTACCATTTGGTTTTTAGCCTTTTGTCCAACAATTATTTCTCCATTTTTGAATGCTACTACTGATGGAGTAGTTCTCATTCCTTCGGGATTAGTTATTACTTTAGCTTCTCCCCCTTCATATACAGATACACAACTATTTGTTGTACCTAAGTCAATTCCTATAATTTTACTCATATTTATCAATCTCCTTTACATATTTATTAGTCTTCATCAAATTCATGAATGACTTTCATTTTTTTATCTTTATTTTTATTGTTTGTGGTATTATGCATATTTCTAATAGTTCTATTTATCTTTATACTTCTATAGATGTAATATCCTAATATTAATAATATTAGTACTGGGAATATCCATATGATAAATCTTATTCCAAGTATTAAGACTGCTAGTACTATTAGAATATAAATAATATCTCTTATGGTACTTTTACTCATTTACTTTTACCATAGCGGTTCTAAGTACTTTATCTTTGTACATATAACCTTTTTGTAATACTTCAAGAATTATACCTGACTCTTTAGATTCATCTTTACCTGTAGTAACAGCTTGATGATAAGTAGGATCAAACTCTTTACCTAAACATTCCATCTCTTTTACTTCAAACTTAGTAAGTAAGTCTTTTATTTGCTTATACATAAGTTTAAAGCCTTGCAAGAACTTAGATACTTCGTCATCTAAATTATTATCATCCATATTTATAGCTCTTTCAAAGTTATCTAATATTGGTAAAAATCCTTTTAGTATATCTTCCTCAGCATACTTAATTATTCTAGATGTTTCTTCATCCTTTCTTCTTTTGTAGTTAATTAATTCTGCTTGACTACGAAGAAGAGCCTCCTCTAAGTCTTTTATTCTTTTACTTAGAAGTTCTCTTTCATCATTAATATTTGATTCTTCACTGCAAGAACATTCTTCTTCATTGCACTTACAAGATTCTTCACATTTGCAAGTTTCCTCACATTTGTGTTCTTCGTTGCAGTGGCAATCTTCTTTATGTTCATGTTTCTTTTTCTTTTTATTTTCCATAATCTCCTCCTAGGTTATTCTTTATATAATCAAGAAGAGTTACAACTCGATCATATTCCATTCTCTTAGGACCAATTATTGCTATTGTTCCTTCTTCACCATTGATATTATATTTTGTTTTTATTACTGAAACATCATCAGTTAATTCTGTTTCACTACCAACATAAATATTAATACCATTATCTTCTTCTTTCATTTTAGAAATGCTATCTATGTCTTCAAATTTACTGAGTATTTCCTTTACTTTATCAATACTAGAGAATTCTGGTTGCTTTAACATATTTGTTCTTCCACCAAAATAAGCTTCACTAGTTTTCTCAGTAGTAAATTCATGAAATGCGTCATAGAAGGTATTATATAAAACTTCATATTGTTTTACATAATCACTTATTATCGGTTTTACTTCATATTCTAGTTTTTCACTTACTTCATTTATTGGTGTACCTACGACTAATTTATTTATTAGTTCAACAGTCTTTTTTACATCGCCAGTAGATACATCATTTGATAAGTATAATATCTTATGTTGTACTATACCTTTATCAGTAATAACTATTGATAATATTTTATTATCTTCAAGTGGTACTACCTCTACTTTCTTTAATCTATTCTCTTTAGAAGAATTACCAAGTACTACTGCTGTATAATTTGTTATTTCACTAATTATTTCAATACTTTTTTTAATAGTATCATTTAAATCAAGTGAATGATTGTGAAATATTGTTTGTAGTTTAAGCATATCTTCACCAGTCATATTTTTAGGTTTCATTAAATGATCTACATAATACTTATAACCTTCTTCACTTGGTATTCTACCCGAAGCAAAGTGATTCTTTTCAAGTAAATGTAACTCTTCTAGTTTAGCCATTTCATTTCTAATGGTAGCACTAGAACATTTTAATTTTTTACAGATATGATTAGAACTTACTGGTTTAGCAGTCTTTATATATTCTTCTGCGATTATTTTCAGCATTTCTTTTTGTCTATCCGTGATCATATCATATCACTTCCCTTATTAGCAGTCCTTCTTTTCTACTGCTAATATCATTATATTACTATTTATTAGCAATGTCAACATAAAATTGCTAATTTTTTTATTTTTTTCACTATAAGCCTTGTCTCAAGTCTTATTAGTGTTATTTTGAGCCTGTAGTCTCAAAATAAAATCTATTATAAATTATATTAATATTTATATTTTAATAAGAATATATTTTAGTATGAAAAAAAATATTTTATTTATAATATCTTTATTTATATTTTTTACTTTATTAATTATCTACTTCATTATTAGTATTAATAATAGTAGAGTTAAATTTGTTAATGAAAAAGATAATGAAATAGAAATTAGCATTAAATATCCTAGTTTTAAATATCGAAGTCTTAATAAAAGAATTAAATATATTATTAATAGATATACTAAAAAAATTAAGAATACTCCCTTTGATGATAATTATCATATTTATACATTATATATAGATTATAAAGAATATAAATATAAAGATTATATATCACTCGTATTTTATAGTGAACTCTTTCTTGGAGGAGCTCATCCCAGTCATTATATTGACACTATCATTTATAATACTAAAAATAATTCTTTTACTAATATAAATAATTTAATCAATATAGATAAAAATATATTAAATAAATTATCTAATATTTCTAGAGAAGAATTATTAAGAAACAAAGTACTTAGTAATAGTGATGTTAAAGATATGTTAATGGATGGTACTAGTCCTAAGATAGATAATTTCAAAAGATTTGCTTTAACTAATGATGGTATTATTATCTTTTTTGAAAGATATCAAATAGCACCATATTATTTTGGTGATTATAATATATTAATACCCTATAGTAAATTAAATCTAAATATAAATTAATCTATTTAAAATTAATTAATATTATGTTAATATATTAATAGAGGGTGATAGATAATGTTAAGAAAAAAAGCAATACTTTTAATACATGGTTTTGCAGGTGGTGCTTATGACTATGGTAATTTACCTAATGATTTAGAATTTGTTAATAATTACAAGGTATTTACTTATACTCTACCTGGTCATGATAAAGCTATTATTAATAAAGTTACTAAAGATGATTGGATAAAAATGTCAGAGATGCAAATCGAAAAAATAATTAAGCACGGATATAAAGAAATATATGTTATTGGTCATAGTATGGGTGGTGTTATTGCAGCCTACTTAGCAAGTAAATATAAGGAAGTTAAAAAACTAGTACTTGCCGCTCCTGCCTTTCAATATTTTAAGTTTGAAGGTAATAAAATAAATATACTTGAAAGTATTAAAGTTGTTCCTAACCTATTTAAAGATTATAATAAAGAAGAAGTTATATCAAGACTATTTAAAGTACCAATTCCTACAATTAAAGAATTTATGTCATTAGTTAGTGAACACCATAATGATGTAAAAAATATAGTATGCCCTACTTTAATAATTCATGGTACTAAAGATGAAATAGTTCCTGATACTTCAGTTAATTATGTATATGATAATATTAAATCCACTTCAGTTACTTTAGTAGAAATTAATGGTTTAACTCATGATTTATTTATTAACGATAGATATACTGATGTAAAGAAATTAATTTTTGACTTTTTTAAACATAAACCCAAAAATACTAAAAACAATTATAAAATATAGAAAAAAAGACTTGAATCAAGTCTTTTTTTATTAATTATTCTTTATAGTCTTATATGTTCTAAAAGCTACTGCTAGAGCAATTAATGTAAATATATAATTAACATACATAAACATATTTGCCTCTATTCCAGTTTGTGGTGGAAGAATAGTTAAATCATATACATAAGTAACTTCTTTTTGTCCTTTAGTATAAGTTCCTTCTACCTCGCCTTTAACTTCTATAAAGCTATATTTATCAAATTCTTTCTTAACTGTTTCATATGTAGTTCCTACAAGCCCTGTAAGAGTAATACTATCAGTTAATTTTTCTCCATCTTTAGTAACATAATTTACTATTACTGTTCCTTCTTCTACTTCTGTAGTATGTTCATCATCAGTAGTCTTAGTAATATTTTCATATGTTAATTCTGCAGTTACTTTATTTGTTACTTCTTTCTTATCTACATTAATGTAGTATAATTTAAAGTTTTCTTCAATATTAAATATAATATTTTTATTAATATCCCCAATTTGTCCATTATTATTAATATTGATATTACCAATATTTATTATAATAGGCGTATTATCCATTTCATATTTACATACGATAGTATTATTTTCTTTATTATATTTACAGTTATTACTAATTTTTGATTTTTCTTCATCTATCTTATAAGGAAGAATATCAGTAATTGTAAGTGTTGCCTTACCTACATAATCTTTAATTTCAGTATTATAGGTAATAGTATAATCAAATGCATCAGTAATTGATCCTACTAATTCTATACCATCCTTATTTAGTTCTTCTTCAGAAGTACCTATATTTTTTGTATATACATAGTTTACATAAGTTGTTCCTTTTGTATATAATCCATCTTTATTACTTGGTATTTCTTTTAGTGTATAACCAAAGAATTCTTTAGCCTCAGTAGTATATTCTTTACCTACTAAATCTGTGGTTGTTACATTATTACTTAGTGTAACTCCTTTATCAGTTTTGTAAGTAGCTACTACTGTTCCACTAGAAACAACATCTATTACTTCATCTTTATCAGTTACATTTTTATTTCCATATATTAATTTTGAATTAACAATATTTTTAACTTCACTTCCAACATTAGTGTATCTTAATACAATGTTAAACTCAGCATTTATTACTTGATGTTCTTTATCAACTGTATATACATCAGTACATACTATTGTTCTTCCATTTACTACACATTTATTATCTTTTGATATTATTTCAGCATTATATGGTAATGTATCAGTAAGTTCAAGAGTTACTTCTCCTACATAATCTTCTACTTTACCAGTATAACTTAATACATAATTGTATTCTGAATTAATATCAGTAATAATGTTATTTTGTACTTTATTTACTTTGTTTTCAGTTACTGTTCCTTCATTCTTTATATATACATAATCTACTTGAATTGTTTCATTAGCAATGTAAGTTCCTTCTTTATTAGATGGTATTTCTCTTAATGTATATCCATAGAATGATTTAGTTTCGGTAGTATAATTAGTTCCTGCAAAATCAGTAGTTTCTACATCATCATGTAATTTTACACCTTTATCTGTTTTGTAAGTAGCCACTACTGTTCCTTTGTATACTTCTGTTTCTGTTTCATCAGTAGTTTCTTCTTCCTTATTTTCTAAAGCTAATTTAGCAGTAGCACTATTTACTATTTTATCTTCTTTTATATCAGAATATTTTACTTGGAAATTAAATTCTTCATTTATTTCTAAAGTTCCATTTACTGTATATTCTGCAGTACATGTAATAGTATTATTTTCAAATGTACATCTATTATCTTTTGATACTATAGTACCTTTTAATGGTAATACATCAGTAATAGTTAAATTTGCTTTACCAACATACTCTTCTACTTTACCAGTATATTTAAGTGTATAGCTAAATGTATCATTAATATTACTTACAAATTCAGTTCCTTCTTTAACCAGTTCGTTTTCAGTAATATTTCCATCATTCTTAGTATAATAGTATATTACATCAATATTACCTTCAATGTAGTTACCATTTTTATTAGTAGGTTCTTCTTTTAATGTATAACCTGTTATTTCTTTTGCACTTGTTTCATAAGGTGTACCTGCTAATTTCTCACCTAACTCTTGTTTATTTGCAATATCATTTCCTTGTTCATCTTTAAAGTATACAATTACTGTACCTTTGATTTCTACATTAACATCTTCAGAATCTTTCGAACCATCTGTAGTATTATTATTAACTACAGTAATACCGCTTGCAACATTAGTTAATTTATTGCCATTAACTCTTATATAATCAGTATATTTTACCATATAATCAATAGTAACATTAACTGGATAATTACTTGTATACTCTTCAACATTATAAGTTATAACCCAGGTAATAGTGTTATTTTCTTCATCATATATACCATTTTTTAAATCACTATTATTAACATCAATACTTTGTGGTAATTTATCAGTAATAGTAACTCTTACCACGTCGCCTTTTCTAACATTATTAAGCATTGTGTTATATTTTATTGTATAGCCAACTTTATTGTCTAAACTTGTTATAATATTTATATTTGCAGTCTTAGTAATTCTCTCATCATTATAACCAAATCTTTTCGCAGTATATAAAACATTTATAACATTTTTAGAAGTATCTGTAGAAATAACAAGTTCTTCTGGATTTACGCCATTAAATTCATAGCCATCTCCCGCTCTATCAAGATAAGCATTTTTATCACTATCATTTAATGTAATATTAGCATTTTTGTGAGCTCTTCTTACATCACTAGAACCTAAATAATTACTATCATTAGGATTAGTTATTTCATCTTTATAATAATTAATTACGTAGTTATAAGTATTTTGTACCCAATACACTTCAGCGCTTTCACTGCTTGTAACAGAATTAGCTAATCCATTTCCAGTTAATGTAAACGAATTATTTAAATCATTACCATTAGTTCTATACCATCCAGTAGCACTATCCTTATCGGCTATTTCTATATCAAAAGAATAAACTTTTTCTTCTTCTGTAATATCACCAACATTAATAGTTACGTTATTATTATTAATACTAATGTCACTTGAACTCTTTGTATTTGCAATATATTTAAAATTATCTCCTATGACATCATTAAGAACAGCATCAGTTATAATTTCTTTTTTATTAATATTATTAAAAACTCTACTCAAGCTTTCAATAATATTGTTCGTATTAGCAAGACTATAATAGCCATTTTCACTATAATATCCATTAATATCAGTATTTGATGAAATATACTTAAGATCAGGTTCAGAACCACTATCAACACCATAACCAACAGTATATATTTTAATTCCATTACTCTTAGCTTGTTCTGCTCTTTCTTTAGCTAAGCGTCTCGCATTAACATAATTATTAGCAGAATCATTAGTACCATCTTCTCCATAAACAGTAGGTAAGCCATCACTAATAACTAATATATATTTTTGTGCATTTTTATTATCAACAGCATCTAATGTTGATTTAGCCTTCAAAATTCCCTGCTCTAAATTTGTACTACCATATGGATTACCAAATTCTCCAATTTCCAATTTTGAATGCTTAAAAGGAATTACATTTTTTAATTTTGTAGCAAAAGGAATCAAAGAAACATAAGTATTATCAAGTGCCGTTATTTTTTCAGAAAAATTAATAGCACCTCTAATAGCACTTTCCCATTTTTCTTTAATCAGAGTTTCTCCTTTTTCAGTCATTCCGTTAAAGGACTTACATGTAATATTTGTACCATCGCCTGCCCTATAATGAACATTATTTCCATTTGAAATAAATGACCAACCATCTCTATCAGCATCACAGATCATACTACCAGAAGTATCAAATACAACAGCGACATATAACGGATGGACTGATGTCTTACTTTTACTTTTTACTTTTAATTCAACTGTATATTTGCCATTTTCTGCATCTTTCTTTATAACATTTTTAGTAATTAAAGCATTTCCAATCTCAAATTTTCCTGCATTAACAGTAGCACTATTACCATTATTTGTTACTTTATTATCAATACCAACATCACCTTTAACAGGATCCCTATTAGTTATTTCATTTGCTAACACACTAATAGGTGTCATTAAATCTGAAAAAATCATTGCTATTAGTACTAATATTTTAGTAAACTTTTTAAAACTTTTTTTCATTCATTAAACCCCCCTTAATATTATTAATAAATATTTTTTTTGATAATTACTATAATCTTTATGTGTACTACATGTTTGAAGTATTAGTACTTCATCTTCAGAGCTTACTTCTACTCCAGTATCATACATTGACTTTTCTTTTAACTTTGTTATGTGTTCAAGATAATCTTTATCACTTGCAAAGTTAACATTCATGTAAGAAAAATCTTTTGTTTCTACATAGACAGAAAATATTTCATACTTCTTTCTCATAGTACTTGTGGTTATCCACACATATTTGTGATTATCGTAATAATCTTTATCATAGAACTCTTCAAGTATTTTAAATGGCATATCAATATTTGAAGAATTATGACCATAAATTAGTAATTTTCTACTGGCATCAATATCCACTCTAAAATCTAGATAGATAGAGCCCATACCACTTCTATTTCCATAAGCATCATGATTTAAATAATAGTTATTATCACTACCTTGTAATATTGGTACTATATAATCAGTATTATCTATTTCCAAGATACCCTTAATATCTTTATTATTATATTCTTCTCTTAGGTTATTGATAACTTCTTCATAGTTAATAGGATTATTAACATTATTATTTGATTCTATATCCATATTTAAGTAATAATCTTTTTTTCTATTTAACTTATATAGATACAAGCCAATTAATAACAATAATATTACTAAGATAAAAGTTATTATTAATATTATTTTTTTATTCTTATCCATAAAACCCCCAATAATTCTCTCAGATGGTTTACTATTATAGCATATTTTATGTTTTTGTCAATTATTAGTCATTAATTATATTAAATAACCAAAGAAAAAGAAGTTTTATATCTTAAGTACCTCTACCTAATTAAAAACTTCTTAACTCTAATTTTATTATGTAACAACATTTTATTTTTTAAACACTAATTTGTTATATATTTTATCAAATGCTTTGATAAACTTATCTATCTCTTCTTCAGTATTTTTATAACTTAAACTTATTCTTATACTACTCATAGATATTTCTCTATTATGATATATACTATCTACTGATAATGATACATCACTAGTAGAACAAGCACTTTTAGTGGATAGATAAATGTCTTCTTCTTCCATAGTATGAATAAATGTTTCTGGCTTTACTCCAATTACACTAAAATTAATAATATATGGAATACTATTTTCAGTACTATTTATATGAATATTATCATACTTTTTTAAATTATCTTTTATCTTCCTACTTAGAGATGATACATATTCATAATTTTTATCTATATTTGGAATAACTAATTCCAAGGCTTTCATAAGACTACATATTAATGGTAATGCTGGAGTCCCACTACGATAGATAGTAGTGCTCTTTCCTCCATGAATCAAATTATCAATAACAATATTATCTTTTTTTATTAATAAACCTATCCCTTTTAAACCAAATATTTTATGAGCAGACATACTAATAAAATCTATATTAGTAGGATCTACCTTTATTTTACCAATAGCCTGAGTAGCATCAACATGGAAATAACACTTAGGATATTTTTTTACTATCTTACCAATAGTATCTATATCTTGCCTTATACCCAGTTCACTATCAACATAAGCTACTGAAACTAAAATAGTATTATCTGTTAATAATCTTTCTAAATCATCTATATCTATTAAACCATTATCTTTTATTTTAACATAATCAATAATAAAGCCTTTGCTTTCTAAATATTTACAAGTTTCTAATACTGATGAGTGTTCTAGATGTGTAGTAATTATATGATTACCACGATTTCTATATTTAGAAGCCACTCCCTTTAATACTGTATTATTTGATTCAGAAGCTCCTGAAGTATATATTATTTCACTAGGTTTTACTCCTAGTAAATTGCTTATCTTTTCAGTAGCATAATCCTCTAATTCTTTTGATTTTATTCCTAAACTATGTAATGAATTAGAATTACCCGGATAGTTTTTACATACTTTATTAAATATCTCTAGTACTCTATCATCTACCATAGTAGTAGCACTATTATCTAAATATATCATATATTATTCCCTCTTTAATATTATTCAATTATTAATCCAATCTTCAACTACACTTATTGGAACATTCATGTTTCCATAACCTATGCCAACTTTTCTATCTGGTTTTTTATCTCCGTGACAATCAGTTCCTGCTGACATATACAAGTTATTTTTTGTACAATAATTTCTGATAAATTCGCTCTCACTTTCAGTAAATTTTGAATAATATGTTTCAATGCCATCAATTATTTTTTCTTGTACTAAACCATCTAAATACTTTTCATAGTCTCTAAGTGGATATGTAAATAAATGTGCTAAAAAAACTTTACCACCTAACTTTTTTATCTCGTCAGATACTAATTTTGCATTTGGTGTTTGATAAGAAAAATCTATATACAATGGAAAGTCTATATTACAAGTACAACATCTAAAAAAATGATCAATGTCGTTCCATTCTTTATCAGAAAAATACTTTCTATTTTCAGGATACTTCTTTATAGATTCATATATGTAATCTATTGGCCATCCCATTTCTTCATTATAATCAATATTGTCCACTATTATATTATTTTTATGGCAAGCATTCATAAGCAAATGAAATTCTTCCATTAAATTTGGTTTTTTCTTTTTAATATTATATACTTTTTCTATCCATTTATCCATTTCAACAACATCAAAATTATAACCTAAAAGTTCTATTTTAGCATTATTAAAAACACAGTTAAATTCAGCACCATTTACTATTCTTCCATTATAATATTTTGAATAATCTTTTTCTTTTAGTTCTAGATGGGCTTTAACAGTATCATGATCTGTTATTGCTAGCATTTCAACACCTGTTTGTTGCGCTTCCTTAAGAAGTTTTTCCACACTCCAAGTTCCATCAGAATAATTTGTATGAGTATGTAAATCTATCATTTTATTACCTTACCTTTCTATTAAGTATTTCTGTATTAATATTACTGGCAAAAGACAGAAACTGACTTAGTAATTCTTCTTTAGGAATATTAGTAGTATCTATTATTTTTGTGACTATTTTATTATCAGATAACTTGCCAATTATATTTTCAGTAAATGAAATTAATACTTCTCTTTGAGAATTAATAGTCTCTTCTTCTAACCAAATGCCTTCTAATACATGGTTTCTAGTTATATTTCTTTTCTTTATTTCTTCAAAATCAGCAGTCAAAAGAAGAAAACTAAAATATTGCACCCTTTTATACCTTCTAAATCCTTTTTAAAAATCTTTTTACTAACATCATATTTGTCACCACCATTTGCGATAATTTGTGCTGATAAACCAGCACTCTCTTGTGGTAGGTAAACCTCATATCCCTAAGTACGAAAAATTTCAGTATATTTTTTGTTTCTTTCCAGCTCCATCTCGTTAAATAGTGGTGCTGCAAAATAAATTTTTTTCACTTTTCTCGCCTCAATACAATTATATCATGTATATTTTAAAATGTAAATTATAGTTAAGATTATACTATAAATATTAAAATAAAACTAGATATTTTATAACCAAAACATTCAAAAGAGAGACTTATTTTAAGGCTCTCTTTTGCCTCTTAAGACCTAGACTTAAGAGGATAAACAAATAATTATTTTAAACTTTCAAACTGAGAATTATACAAACTAGCATAGAAACCATTCTCTTTCATAAGCTTATCATGATTACCAGTCTCAATAATATTACCATCTTTCATAACCAATATCAAATCAGCATTTCTAATAGTAGATAATCTATGAGCTATAATAAATGATGTCTTATTCTCCATTAACTTATCCATAGCCTTTTGTACTAATTCTTCAGTTCTAGTATCTACATTAGATGTAGCTTCATCTAAAATTAAGAAAGGAGCATTCTCAATCATACCACGAGCAATAGTAAGTAACTGTCTTTGTCCTGCTGAAATAGAATCAGTATCAGATATCTCACTATCATAACCATTAGGTAGTGTCTTAATAAAATGATCTACTCCTACTACTTTGCATATTTCTTTTACTTTCTTATCACTAATATTCTTTCTATTATAAACAATATTTTCTTTAACAGTACCATTAAATAACCAAGTATCTTGAAGTACCATAGTAAATAAATCATGAATATTTTCTCTAGTCAAATCTTTAATAGATACACCATCAATCTTAATATCACCAGAATTTATTTCATAAAACTTCATAAGCAAGTTTACCATAGTAGTTTTACCTGCTCCTGTTGGACCAACAATAGCTATCTTTTGACCTGGTTTTGCAGTAGCAGTAAAGTCTTTAATTATAATCTTATCTTCATCATAGCCAAACTTAACATTTTTAAATTCTATTTTTCCTTTTACTTTATTCTTATCTAACTTCTTAGTAATATTTGTCTCTTTAGGCATTTCATTTTCCTCTAGAAAATCAAATACTCTTTCACTAGCAGCTGCTGTTGTCTGAAGTGAAGTCATAGACTGAGCTATTTGTGATAACGGATTAGTAAATAATCTTACATAGATTATGAAGGCCACTATTGTACCAAATGATATAATATCTTTTGATACTAGAAGAGAACCTACTACACATACAGCAACATAACCAAAGTTACCAACAAAGCCCATGATAGGTTGCATTAATCCTGATAAGAACTGACTTTTTCTATTACAATTATATAGTTTTTTATTTAACTTATCAAATTCTTTAGTAGACTCATCAGTCCCATTACAAGTTTTAACAACATTTAATCCAGAATATACTTCCTCTATGTAACCATTTAAATTACCAAGTTCTTCTTGTCTCTTAGTAAAATATTTTTGTGATTTATTAAGAATTATAAACATTAGTATAAATCCTACCAAACTAGATACAATAGCAGTTATAGCTAGTATATAGTTAGTTACAAACATCATAATAATAGAACCTAGGAATAATGTAATTGAAGATACTAAAGTAGATAAACTTTGATTTAATGACTGAGCAATTGTATCTACATCATTAGTTACTCTAGATAAAATATCTCCTGATAGGTTATGATCAAAGAATTTAAGAGGTAATTTATTTATCTTTAAAGATATTTTATTTCTTAATCTTCTAGCATAGCTATTAGCTACTTTAACCATAAATATACCCTCAAGATAACTAAATGTAGCGCTTATTACATATATAATTAATAATATAGTAGCCATCTTAGTTATTTTTTCAATATTCATCTTTGGATTAACTAATTTTTGAATACTATCAGGTAATGTTTCTACTATTTTATATATTTCATTTACTGAAGCATTTTTCTTTAAGGTAGACATCTTACTAATAAATTCTACTTTATCTTTAGTAGTTATTTCAATATTATCAATAGTAGAACTAGGAAATAAGACATTATTTATACTATCAGGAAGTTTAGTTATAAATGAATAATCTTTAGTCTCACTATTATAATTAGATAATGATTTAAGTAGATTTATTTTATCTTCCTTAGTTATTAATATATCATTATATGTAGAATCTTCAAGTATAATATCTAATACACTATCTGGTAATTTACCTAATGAAGTAGTAGCATTTTCTTTAGTCATAGTACTGATAGTATTATTAAATGTTTCTTTATCTAAAGCTGATATACTAGCAGTATTTACTTTATAAATAGTACTCTCATCAATATTTAGATTTAACACACCTGCAAAAGTATCTTCATTAAGATTAGTTAACAAATCATCTTGTAATTTCTCCATATTAGTAGTATTAATTGTTAAACCTTTAGATATCTCATCAGTTAAATCAGATAATCTATCTGGGGAAACAAGTGCTAGAATTGCTGATAGACCTGCTAGTACTAAAGATATTATTAGTAGTACTTTAAAATCATTCAAACTTTTAAATAATTTAGATAGAGCCTCGCCAAAATTCTTTGGCTTTTCAATGGTCCTCATTGGACCATGACCCCCTCTTGGAGGAGTATTTCTTTTTTCTTCTTTACCGTTATGCATTTTCTAGTTCCTCCTTTGTTACTTGTGAAAGGGCAATTTCTTTATATACTTCACAAGTTTTCATAAGTTCACTATGAGTACCTATTCCAACACATTTACCCTTATCTAAAACAATTATTTTATCAGCATTCATAATCGTTCCTATTCTTTGTGCCACAATTAAATTAGTAGCCTTCTTAGTATATTTCTTTAATTCTTTTCTTAGTACTGAATCTGTTTTATAGTCTAAAGCACTAAACGAATCATCAAATATATATATTTCAGGACTTCTGGCAATAATTCTAGCAATTGACAATCTTTGTTTTTGACCTCCTGAAACATTAGTACCGCCCTGTGCTATATGACTTTTTTCTTTCTTATCTAGTTTTGAAACGAACTCATAAGCCTGTGATACTTTTAACGCTTCATTAATCTTCTTTTTATCAGGTTTACCTAAAATACTCTTACCATAAGTAATATTAGATTCGATAGTACCAGAGAACATAACAGCTTTCTGAGGAACATATCCAACAATATTATGTAAATATTCTTCTTTATAATCTTTAACATTAATACCATTTACTAGTATTTCACCATCAGTAGCATCATAGAATCTTGGTATTAAATTTATTAATGTACTCTTACCAGAACCAGTAGATCCTATAAAAGCAACAGTATCACCTTCATTAGCAGTAAAACTAATATTTTCTAAGATATATTCATCAGCATCAGGATATTTAAATGATACATTTTTAAATTCAACAGTACCTCTTAAGCCATTCTTATTCTTAGTTACTTTACCATTCTCAATTGTTACTTCTGTATCTAGTACTTCATTTATTCTTTTCGCAGACACATTAGCACGAGGTAACATCATAAAGATCATAGCAAGCATTAAGAAAGCCATTATTACTTGCATAGCATATGATGAAAAGACAATCATATCTCCAAATAAAACTATTTTATCGCCCATTAAAGCCTTATCAATTAGAAAAGCTCCAATAAAATAGATAGATAATGTTAGAGTATGCATCACTATATTCATCATAGGACTAAGAATATTAAATGCTTTTTGATTAAACATTTGTGTATTGGTTAAATCATTATTTACTTTATTAAATTTATCTTCTTGATATTTTTCAGCATTAAATGCTCTTACTACCCTAATACCAGTTAAATTTTCTCTAGTTACTGAATTTATCTTATCAATAAGACTTTGAACTATTTTAAATCTTGGCATAACTATAATCATTAGAATAATTATAGTGGTAATTAGAATAATGACTGCTACCGCTGTAGCCATACTCCACTCTAGACTCTTACCTAATATTTTAGTAACAGCCCATACTGCAGTAATTGGAGCCTTTATCATTAATTGAAGACCCATTCCCAATAACATCTCTACCTGAGTTATATCATTAGTAGTTCTTGTTATTAAACTACTAGTAGAAAAGTTCTTTATTTCACTAGTATCTAGATTAAGTACTTTCTTAAAGATAGCCTCTCTTACATTAAATGAGAAAGAAGCCGCTATTCCTGAAATAAAATATCCTACTATTCCCGCACTAAGTAAACTTCCTAGAGCACATAGTAGCATATAAGAACCCTCTCTTAAAATATCTTTTATGTCTGCTCCTTTAGTCTGAACTAACTGAGTAATATTAGACATGTAATCTGGCATTTTTAATTCTAACCATACTTGAAATACTATTAAAAGTACACTTATAAATACAAAAAGCCAATCTTTTTTAGTCAGTTTTTTTAGTAATTTTATCATTTTAACCTCCATTTTTATATTATGTATCCTTGCTTAATTTCTTGACTATATGAATTATAGCATTACTCTTTTTTGATGTCAATTATTTAACATAATTTCCCATAAATAGTTTAATTTAAAAATCTAGAGTTATATTTTTTGACTCTAGGTTTATTCTGCTTTAAAATATTTCACCATGACTACCTATAGTAACAAGTAATAAAATAAGTTCATCTTCTATATATTGATATACTAGTAACCAATCTGGTTCTATATGACATTCTCCGCAATTTTTATACTTTTTACCATCATTTAGCATATGATTTTGATACTTTTCATCTAACTTCTCTTTATTAGCTAATTTTTCTATAGCCTGACGCAATTTATTTATGTCTTTACCCTGCTTATAAATTTTCTTTAATTATCTTTTAAATTCTGATGTTGAACGAACTTCAAGTAGTGTTTCTATTTTAAAATCAATCTTCATCTAAAATATCATTGAACATTTGGTCTATGTCGTGATATCCTTTATATTTTTCAGGATATTTAGCAATGCATTCTGCTTCTTTTAATGCTCTTTTCAGTTGTCTACTTGGTTTAGGCTCTGAAATATTAAATGGTATACTGGAAGTTTTTACACATTGTTTTAAAAACATATTAATTGCAGTACTCATATTTAAACCCAAATCTTTAAATAACATATCTGACTCTTTCTTTAAAGCTGCATCCACTCTAACATTTAAATTAGTAGTATTAGAAGTATTATTCACAATTCACACTCCCTTTCTTCGTATTAATAATAACATACTTCTAATTTATAGTCATTACATTGTCATTACATACTATGAAAAAAAGAAAGAATATTAAACTATTCTTCCATATATTACTATTTAGTTTTTTCTAATTCTTCATAGAACCTATCAGTAAGTTCTGGATACAATTCAAAGAAGTTTCCTATTTTTAATCCTTTTTTTGACCATCTAATTACTTTAGGTATTAAATCACTATTATCTAAAGGAATATAACTAGGTCTGTTAGGATATAAATATAATTTAATTTTTCCCTCATCATTAAATTTTATTAGTTCTTCATAAACATCTGTTATTTTTTCTTCTTCAAGTACTTGCTCTTCTCTATTACTTACAACTTCCATAGACCAACCAGTAATACCATTAAGAAAGTTTTTAGAACTAAGTTTATAAATAGAACCAGATACATTAAATATATCCTTAAACATACCTTTTTTTCTTTCTACGAGAACAAGATTGTTATCTTCGTCATTACCACCTAAGTAATAATATAAATCACTATGTTTGTTACTTAAGAAAATGGTGGCAACTGCTTTTGAAGATGTGGCATATACCCAGTTCTGCATATGTGTACTCTTATGTGGTTTAATTACTTTTAAATTAGGTATATGACTTCCGTGATATACATACTTGTTTTCACTCATATTTATTCTCCTTTTAAACTATTCTTCCATATACTTTTAAATCTTCTACTTTTTCTATTTTAACATCTACTATAGTTCCTTCTTCTACTATATCATTAATAATTACTGGTATAAAGTTAGAAGTATGAACAATAGTAGTACCATTAGAATGAACCTCTACTACACCATCATAGATTTTGCCTATCTTACTTTCATAGAAATTATGTTCATACCTATTAGATAAGTCTAATATTTTATGTACTCTCTTTTTCTTTTCTTCAGGAGATACTTGATTATCCATAATGGCCGCTGGAGTACCCTTTCTTTTAGAATATGGAAAAGTATGAATCTTAGTAAAACCTATTTCTTTTAAAGTATCTATTGTCTCATTAAATTCTTCTTCACCTTCATTTGGAAAGCCTACGATTAAATCAGTAGTTAAAGATATATCAGGTATATCTCTTAAATTATCTACCATAGATAGAAATTCTTCTTTGTTATATCTTCTATTCATAAGTTTTAATATTTTATCAGATCCTGATTGTAATGGTATATGTAAATGTTTAGCCATCACTTTATTTTCTTTTAATAATTTTTTTATACCTGGAGTTATTTCATTTATCTCTATTGAAGATAATCTTATACGATATATATTTGGTATATTTACCAATTTATTTAATAGTTCTTCAAGATTAGTATTTATATCAGTTCCATACCTGCCTGTATGAATACCTGTTAGTACTATTTCTTTATAACCCTTTTCCACTAGTGCTGTTACCTCTTTAATAACATCCTCAGGATCTTTACTTCTTACTCTTCCTCTTACATACGGTATTATGCAGTAAGAACAGAAGGCATTACATCCATCTTGTATTTTTACAAAAGCTCTAGTATGACTATCAAAATTAGTTATTTCCATCTTTTCAAAGTCTACTTTAGTTAAATCATATATTATTTTTTTCTTTTGTTTTGTTTTTATATATTCTTCAATTATTTCTACTATTTTAGATTTATCTTTATTACCTAAGACAATATCTACATCAATATCTTCAGCATTAACCTGACTATAACAACCCATTACTATAATAATAGCGGCAGGATTATTCTTCTTAGCCCTATTTATCATCTTTCTACTTTTCTTATCACTTTCATTAGTTACACTACAAGTATTTATTATATATATATCTGCTTTATCCTCAAAATCCACTACTGTATAATTATTATTTTTTAATATATTAGTAACTAATTCACTTTCATATATATTAACTTTACATCCTAATGAACATATTCCTACTTTCATACTTCTTCCTTCTTTCTTTTAGTATTTTAGCACATTATTTTAATAAAATAAAGCATTTATAAAGAAAAGGAATATTAAAATATTCCTATAGTTACACCATCTATAATATCTATATTCTCGCTATTAGGTACTTTTGGTAATCCTGGCATAGTCATTATATCTCCAGTTAAGACTACGATAAATTCTGCACCACTCTTTAATACAAGATCTGTCACATGAATATTATAGTCTTTCTTAGGATCCAAATTCTTTGGATCATCCGATAATGAATACTGTGTTTTAGCAATACATATTGGTACATTATTATATTTTTCTTCGAGTAGTGATAGTTTTTCCAAAGCTGTCTCTGAATACTCTACATCTTTAGCACCATATATTTTTGTAGATACTTTGTATATCTTTTCTTTAATACTATCATTTATATCATAAGCATAGTTAAAGTTATTAGGTTTACTAATATTATCTAAAACTTTTCTAGCTAAGTCTATACTGCCATCACTGCCTAATAAATAACCATTAGTAACTGCATAATCTATATCTATCTTGTTTAATTCTTCTTCTAGATAATTAATTTCTTTATCAGTATCAGTACTAAATCTATTAATAGCTACGACTACATTAAGACCATATACCTCTTTTAAATTATGTATATGTCTATATAAATTATTCATACCTTTTTCTAAATAATCAATACTTTCTTTGGTTATATCTTCTTTAGGCATACCACCATGATATTTAAGTGATCTAATTGTAGCTACTAATACTACTGCATCAGGATGAGTATTAATATTTCTACATTTTATATCTAAAAATTTTTCTGCTCCTAAATCTGCTCCAAAACCGGCCTCAGTTACAGTTATATCTCCTAGTGACATAGCAATATTAGTAGCTATTACACTATTACAACCATGAGCAATATTAGCAAATGGTCCACCATGTATGATGCATGGATTACCTTCGAGAGTTTGAACTAAATTAGGCTTTATAGCATCTTTTAGTAAAACAGTCATTGCCCCATCAGCCTTTAACATTCTAGCAGTTATCTCTTTTCCTTTATTATCATAACCAATTACAATATTACCAATTCTTCTTTTTAAGTCATTTAAATCTTTACTAAGACATAAAATGGCCATTATTTCAGAAGCAGCAGTTATATCAAAACCATCAATTCTCTCTTTAGTATTTTTTTCTTTTGATAACCCTGTATTTATTACCCTTAACTGTCTATCATTTAAATCTAAACATCTTTTAAATATTACTTTATCAATATTTAAAGTATTGCCTTGATAGATATGGTTATCTATCACTGAACATAATAAATTATTAGCAGTAGTTATAGCATGAAAATCCCCAGTAAAGTGAAGATTAATATCTTCCATGGGTATTACCTGAGCATATCCTCCTCCGGTAGCTCCTCCCTTCACACCAAATACAGGTCCCAGTGATGGTTCTCTTAGTGCCAAAATACTTTTTTTACCCAATTTACACAAGGCATCGTTTAAAGATATTGACACAGTAGTTTTACCTTCACCCATTGGAGTAGGATTAATCGCAGTCACTAAAACTAATTTACTATTTCTTTTATTATTTAATAAATCTAAAGATATTTTAGCTTTATTGCTACCATATAATTCTATTTTATCTTCAATACCAAGTTCTTTGGCTACTTCAGTTATATTCTTAGGATTTATACTTCTTGCAATTTCAATATCAGTCATTTTATCTACCTCTTTCCGAACTTTTTATATAAGGTTCTATCAATAAATTATAATAACACATAATTACCCTATTATTACCATCATCAAATAATTGCAACCCGATCAATTCTTTTATTTTATTTTCTATCATTTCTTTTACTTCATCATAATTAATATATTCTAACATATCATAAATATCATCAATTATTTTGTTAGCCATCATTATTATTTTTGTATTTATTCTGTTAGAAAAATTACCAGCATTATAATAAATATCTCCAAATAAAAAACTATGCAATTTTTTTATATATTCCAATTTCAATTCTTCTTCATTAAAAGTGAAATTACTACTAATAATGTTCATCTTATGTTCTACTAACTTTATTTCAATGTTTTCAATATACTGTTTATTATCAATACCTAATTTATTCATATTATACCTCATGCGATATTATATCATAATTAATTAAGGATAAAAAGCTTTTTATTATCTTTTTATGAAGTATTCTTCATACCATTTTAAGAAACTATATACAGCCCATATTCTACGATAATTATCTTTTACCTTATTCTTATGTTCATCTAATATTTTCATTAGATAATCCGTATTAAATAATTCTTTAGATATATCAGTATTAAATGTATTTTTTATTTCGTTATAGAAATCATCTTCTCTTATCCATTCTCTAATTGGTACAGGAAAACCTAGTTTTTTCTTTTTATAAGCATCATTTGGTATTACCTTTTTAGCAGCCTCTCTTAAAGCCACTTTAGTAGTACCTTCACTTACTTTATATTTCTTTGGTAATATACTAGATATTTTAAAAACATCTATATCAGTAAATGGTACTCTAGATTCTATAGAATGAGCCATAGTCATTCTATCTACAATAGTAAGAATATTATTACTTAACCAATATCTTATATCTACTGCAAGCATTTTATTTAATTTATCATAATCTTTATATTCTTCATATACTTCTTTAGTTATATCTTTATTTTTTATATAATTTTTATATTTTAGTACATCTTTTAATTCATCATCATAATAAGTTCTATTTATACTAACATAAGATTCTTCTATTGACATTCCTCTTCTTATTATATATCTAGTTATTTTATTTTTAGGTAAAACTTTACAAATACTAGCAAGTGTCTTTCTTACAAATAATGGTAATTTAGTATAGAAGTTATCATCATAACTATTATAGCCTCCAAAGAACTCATCAGCTCCTTCTCCTGATAGTACTACTTTTACATCTTTACTAGCAAGTCTTGATAAGAAGTATACCGCTATTGCACAGCCATCAGCAGTTGGTTCATCCATGTGGTAGTAGACATCCGGAATAGCTTTCATATATTCTTCTTTAGATATTTTTTCACTAATATTCTTTATTTTTAATTTATCAGTTAAATCTTTAGCATATTCTATTTCACTATATTTAGCTAAATCAAAACCAATAGTATAAGTTTTATCTGGTTTTGCTAAACTTACTAAGTAAGAAGAATCAACACCGCTAGAAAGGAAAGAACCAACTTCAACATCACTTATTAAATGATGTTTTACTGAATCATTCATTGCTTTAGAGATTTCCTCTACTACCTCATCAAAACTTTCTTTAGTATTAGAAAACTCAACTTTAAAATATCTTTCTATTTTTATTTTCTTAGTCTTAACATTAATAGTCATAGAGTGACCACCAGGCAATCTATAAACATCTTTAAAGAATGTTTCATCTGTTGGAGTAAAACTAAATGTTAGATATGGCCCTATTAACTCTTTATTTAATTCTTTTTTAAATTTAGGATGAGCTAAAAAACTTTTTATTTCTGAACCAAATAATATTACATCTTTATTTTGATAATAGTATAATGGTTTAATACCAAAATGATCTCTAGATATAAATATTTCATTTTTATTCTTATCGTAGATAGCATATGCAAACATACCTCTTAACTTTTTAGGTAATTCTTTACCCCACTTTTCATATCCATGTAATATTACTTCAGTATCAGAGTTTGTTTGAAACTCGTATTCAGTTAATTCTTCTTTTAATTCTTTATAATTATATACTTCACCATTATATACTATTAAAATACTTTTATCTTTATTATATATAGGCTGATTACCACCCTCAAGATCGATTATTGATAATCTTCTTTGACCTAAAGCAACATTATCATCTACATATATACCTTCAGCATCAGGTCCACGATGAACTATTTTTTTATTCATTTCTTTTATTAATTTATCTTTGTCTTTTTCTTTGCTTATTATTCCATTTATTCCACACATATTGTACCTCACCTATACTTAGTATATCACAAAAGAAAAAAAGTAAAAAGTTTTTACTAATTATTTACTTTTTATTTACAAATTTATCTGCTACTTTTTATCAAATCTTTCTTTATATGAACAATGTTTGCATATATCTAAATATACTTTATGATCATTAAAACCTTTTAGAATATTTTGATATTTATCACTAGCCAGAATATCTTCCATAGTACTTAAATAAATATTACCTAAATTTGATACTCCTTCACTATCTAGACAGCAGACACTAACTGTACCATCAGATAATATAGCTAACTGAGTTTTAGCTCCTAGACAAGTACCTCTTTCATTATAATAATCATTATTTATACTTGGCCAAGTAAATTTATTATCTAAACTTAAATATACTTTATCTTTTAGTTTTATACCATCATATATTTCTTCTTTATTATAGACTTCTTTTAATACTTTGATATATTCTTTGGTTTTATTATCCATCTTATTATTATCTAATGTCCAAAAACGGTAGCTTATATATGAAGATATCTCATTTACTGAAGATATTATATCTTCAAGATAATTTTTTTTATTATTTTCACTATGTAAAGATATGTTTATTTGATAGATATTATCATATTTTTTTAATATAGGTAATCTATCTTTTAGAAATACACCATTGGTAGTAATACATACTTTTTTATTATATTCTTTAGTGATATCTAGTATCTTATCCAAGTTATGGTGAGTAAGTGGTTCTCCCTTTACATGAAGATATATATAATCTGTATAGTTATTTATTTTACTTAATACTTCTTTAAATTCTTCGGAAGTCATCTCTCTATTTGATTTACTTGATTTACTACAAAAAGAACAATTTAAATTACATACATTAGTTATTTCTATATATATTCTTTTAAATTTCACTATTTTCTTTACTGACTTATTTTCTATATCATTTAACTTAGTATTCATAATTTGTTCCTTTCCTTTTAATTTAGTATTCACCCCGAATATAATGGATATGGCTGATATTTATTTATAGACTGAGAAGCAGGCTATAAATAACACTCTAAGACCTTGGCTTAGAGTGAACAGAATAATATTTACATATATCTTTTAATTTACAATCAGTACACAAAGGACTAATACTCTTACATTTATATCTACCAAAGAAAACTAACTGATGATGAACTTTATTCCATTTATCTTTAGGTATTTTCTTCATAAGTTTCTTTTCTACCTCAAGGACATCATCACCATCTTTAGCTAGTTTAAGTCTTTTACTTACTCTATTTACATGAGTATCCACTGCTACTAAAGGTTCATTATAAATAACTGATAAAAAGACATTTATCGTTTTTCTACCCACTCCAGGAAAAGAACTTAAATATTCTCTATCATTTGGAATAACTTTAATATTATCATTTATTAATTTAGTAGCTATTTCTTTAATAAATACAGCCTTCTTTTTATAAGTACCTATTGGTTTAATTATTTTTTCTATATCTTCAAGACTAGCCTCTGATAACTCTTTAACGCTCTGATACTTCTTAAATAAAACTTTATTTACCATATTAACTCTTTTATCAGTAGTTTGAGCACTCATTACTATAGCTATTAATAATTCATAGTCTTTAGTATATTCTAGTTCACACTTGGGGTTAGGATATAATTCATCTAAATAATCTAATATCTTATTAATCATCATTTATCCAATCATAAAAGAAATAGTCTTTAGTTTCTTTTTTACTTTCACGGTACTTTTCTTTAGCCTCTTGTATATCTTTTTTATTCTTATATCCTTTTTTACGCCATTCATATAATATCTTTTCAATATATCTAAGACTTGTTACACCATTATATATAGCCTCTTTTAAACCTTCCATTATTAACTCGTGAGAAAAGCCATCATCTATCCAACCTTTAATTATCTGACATTCCATTGAGGAAATTGTTCTACCAAACTCCTTTTCAAATATAGAGAATATATCACTATTATCTAGTGTTTTATCTTCTTTTTTATCTATTAATATATTAGCTATTTTTTTATAAAGTAATTCTAATGATATATATTCTTCACTCTTATTATTTTCTTTTTCTACAGTAATAGATATAATCTTTTTTTCATTTAAACTATTTAATAATTCCATTACTTTGAACTTATCCATTCCTAGTTCTTCACTTAATTCTAATGGATTATATATTACCTTATTACCTTTATCCATAACAAATATTAAAATTATTAATTCTTCAGGAGTAATACCTAATCTAAGATAGTAATTAAATAAATATCTTGGTAATACAATTGGTTTTTCTTTTAATATATTTTCTATCTCATTCATTGGAACCTCCTAGTACACTAGTAAATACTTCTTCATTTGTTTTTATATCATAATATTTGTATGTTAATTTATTATTTTTTCTTATTCTTTCTTTATAGTATAAACTATTTCTTGTATAAGATAAATCTAAATTACCCATCTTTATTTCACTAGTACTTATACTATATACTTCTTCATAATTTAAATCTAAAACTAGTACTTTATCTTTAGTTTTTATTATGTAGTAGTTATTATCTTTATTTAAATATTTTATATCTTTTAGATTAGTATTTTCATAAATATTATTTAGTAATTTCTTTTGATAATTATTATTTTTTATTACAGGATATAGAATTATACTAAATATGAGAAGAATTATAGTTATTAAAATGGTTATTAATACTTTTTTATTCATACTACTTCTCCTCCATATAATAAATTGTATCATTTTTTTTATTTTTTGTGAATAGTTTTACCTCTTATTTTATATGAAGAAACATAGAAATTATCTTCATAGATAGTTAATGTGGTATAACTATCATTACTTATGGTATATGAATCTATCCATACTTTAGAGAGTTCATACATGAATTTATAATTAAACTTAGTATAAGCATCATAAAAGAGTACTAAAAGGTTACTATCTATTGTTATATAGAAGTCTTTATCAATATCATATAAATATATAAAATCACATTCTAAAAAATTATCTTTATTTAATCTATCTAGGTATATGCAAAATGTTTTATTATTTAGTATTATTTCTATTTTATCATTTATTTTAAATATGATATCTTGTAGTACTAAAGTATCTTTTAGTAGATATTCTTCAGTATAGTTAATGTTATACTTAGTATTATCTATTTTTATTAAATAGTCAGTATCAGTAATAGTAGTCCCATTTAACACTAGAAGATAAAAAGTATTATCCTTATTTATTAAGAAAGATATACTAGCATCACTCTTAATAAATCTAATAGAATTATCTTCAAGAATATTATAGTCTTCCTTATAATCATTTGAAAAAGTGCATCCAGTCATTATAAAAAGTAATATTATTATATATAAGTATTTCATAGTAATAATTATGTACTTTTTATTTGGTTTAGTACCCAAAAATGTTCAAAAGAAAGACTTTACTTAAGGCTTTCTTTTGCCCCGAAAGACTACAGGCTTAAGGGGGATATATATAAAAAATACCTATATTTCTATAAGTATTTATCTTTAATATATTTAGTTATTTCTTCTTTATCATTACCAATACTACTATTTAATATATTTACCTCTATATCATCAAGTATATCTTTAATATATTTACCAGGAGGTTTATTTAATATCATAGATATTTCTTCACCAGTTACATTTATATCTCTTCTTGTAAGTATTGGTAATTTAGAATACATAGTATTTATTTTTCTTCTTGGTATACCTTTTATTTCAGCATAGACAGTACATAGATACAAACCATATTTATATAGTAGATAGTTATCTATTTTATCATACTTTAATAGTTCTCTTAACTTAGACATTTGCTCTTTCTCTACTTTAGTAAATGGATATATATCATCTACTTCTAGCTGACACCAAATACCTGTAAGATCAGTACACATAGTAATTGTAGCTAGTTTATCTAAATCTAAAGCATTAGTAAGATTTAATTCTAATAGTAGACTTCTTCCTCTTTCTTTATTCTTAGATAGGAATATTTTATCTAGTTCTTCTTTCTTTCTATTTATAGATAATGATTTTAATAGATAACTATATTTAGTTAAGAAGTATTTAGTTTTTTCTTCTATATCAAAATCCAGTATAGTAGCAAATCTTATACATCTAAGTATTCTAAGAGAATCTTCTTTAATACGATATCTAGGATTACCCACTGTTTTAAGTAATTTATTATCTAAATCACTTCTTACATTTAATATATCTAGTAAGTTATCATTTTTATCAATACATTGAGTATTGATAGTAAAGTCCCTTCGTAAAAGATCTTTTTTGATGTCTTTGATATATTTTATCTTTACCGGTTTTCGATTACTTTCATACTTTATTTCTTTTCTAAATGTAGTAGTATCAAACTTACAACCTTTATATACAATTACTACAGATCCATATTGCATATCTGATACAATAACATTATCAAATATTTCTAATATTTCTTTAGGAGTGGCACTTGTACAAATATCTATATCATTAGTTTTTCTTCCTAATATTAGATCTCTAGGATAACCTCCGACTAGGTAGGATTCATAGTTGTGTTCAGATAATTTTTTTAATACTTCAAGTGCTTTTTCTTTCATATTACCTCCACTTATATTATAGCAAATAGATAGAAAAAATGCAAAGTAATTATTATACTTTACACACTTTTATATTTATTATCTATGTCTTGGTTTAGTTACATCTTCAGTAATAGTGCTATCTTCTAGTAGAAGTGCTAATACCTCACTAGTTACGAACTTACCAGTCGAAGCATCAAAATAGAATTCGTTGGCTTCAAGATTAGGATTCTTTATAAGAGCAGTATTTGGTATTTCCTCTTCACTAAATGGTATATTAAATAATATATTAAGCCTTATATATTTAACAATCTCTTCTTTAGTATGATAAAATTCTGCCCCTTCTTTGTAATAACCATCAAATACTTTATATTTAAATTTAGCAAATTCTAAATTATTTTCTTTAATGATAGTTAATACCTCATTCATAGCTATATTAGGATCCCCAGTAGTAGCATGAGCAACAATAGCAATTTTCTGTTCTTCATCATATAGAAGTATTCCAAGACAAGTAGCTAAAGAATGAGTGCCTATAATTGGTTTATCTAAGGCAGTAATACCAGCATGATTCATACTAACTATTGTTAATTTTTGCAATAGTTCTTCTTTTGTCATAATTTCTCCTTTTATATAGAAAATGTAAAGTAATTATTACCTTACATTTTCATGTTATTTATATTCTTTTATTTGTTTTTCAATCATAGTAATAAATTCTTCAGTACTCATTGTAGTAGTAGATTCTTCACCATATTTACGATATGTTATGGTATCGTTGTCTCTTTCATTATTACCTAGAACTAGAGTGTATGGTATCTTTCTAGTTTGAGCCTCTCTTATTTTATAACCCATTTTTTCATCACGAGAATCTAATTCCACACGGAACTCTTTATCTCTTAGTTTATTTAATAAATTAGTAGCATATTCTAAGTGATATTCATTATTTACTGGGATAATATTTATTTGTACTGGAGATAACCATAATGGAAGGGCTCCTTTTGTTTCTTCAAGAATGAAAGCAGTAAATCTATCAAATGTTCCAAATATAGCTCTATGTAGAACTACTGGTACTTTCTTTTCACCATTACTATCTATATATGATAAGTTAAATCTTCTTGGTAATAAGAAATCTAATTGACAAGTTGATAGAGTTACTTCAGGACCTACTGCTGGTTTTACTTCAACATCTAATTTAGGTCCATAGAAGGCTGCTTCTCCGATAGCTTCATGATATGGTACTCCTATCTCATTAAGTACTTCTCTTAATTCATTTTCAGCATTATTCCACATTTCATCATCATCAAAGTATTTATGTTTATCTTCAGGATCTCTAAGGGATAATCTGAAAGTATAATTTTTTAAGCCAAAGTCCCTATAGACATCTAGTATTAAGCTTACTACTTCTTTGAACTGTTCTTTTATTTGATCTGGTCTTACGAATAGATGAGCATCATTTTGACACATACATCTTACTCTTTCTAGACCCTTTACTGCTCCTGAAGCTTCATATCTAAAGTCAGTAGCAAACTCTCCTATTTTGATTGGTAATTCACGGTATGAATGGATTGTATTTCCATAGATTAACATATGATGTGGACAGTTCATTGGTCTTAGTACAAATTCTTCATCATCTACTTTCATTGAAGGAAACATATTTTCCTTATAATGATCCCAATGACCTGAAGTCTTATATAAGTCTACTGTTCCAACACAAGGTGTATACACATGAGAATAACCTAACTTCTGCTCTTTATGATAGATATAATTTTCTAATTCTTTTCTTACTATTGAACCATTTGGTAACCATAAAGGCATTCCCTTACCTACTAGATCATGATTCATAAAGATATCTAAGTCTTTACCTATCTTTCTATGATCTCTTGCTTTACGATCTTCAAGTTCTTGAAGATAATTATTTAAGTCTTCTTCATTTCTAAAGCATACTCCATATATTCTCTGAAGCATCTTATTATTTGAATCGGCCTTCCAATAGGCTCCGGATACTTTGATTAGTTTGAAGTATTTTAATTCTTTTACTGTATCAACATGAGGCCCACGACAAAGGTCAGTGAAGTCTCCTTGAGTATAACAAGATATTACTTGTTCATTTTCATCCATTCTACTAATTAAATCTATTTTATATGGATCATCATGAAACATTTCTAGTGCTTCTTTTTTAGTTAGTTCATGTCTTAATATTCTCTTACCATCTTTAGATATTTTTTTCATTTCTTTTTCGATCTTTGGTAAGTCTTCTTCTTTTATTACTTCATCTCCTAAATCGATATCGTAATAGAATCCCTCTTCAATTACTGGTCCTACCCAAAATTTAGCATTTGGATATAAGTGTTTTACAGCTTGTGCAAGCAAGTGAGCACAAGAGTGATTTAGTCTACTTAAATCTTCATTTTCTTTAATATTTATCATATTATCTATCTCCTTCTTATTTTCTTTTGAATTCTTCTTTTACCTATTTGTTTTTTTTCTTCATGTAATTGACATATAAAAGTTGATGAACAAGTTCTATCATAAATAACAGCCTCCAAGCAGTCTACTGATACACCACTTAATTGATTTTTCAATAGTATTAACTCTTCAAGTCCCAAATTTGTTACATCCATTTGCCATCTAATTCTTTTACCTTCTTGCACTACCTCTACTGGTATGTAAGTATTTTTCATTTTTTAAAACCTCCCTTTAATGAAAAAAGACCTTTCAAAGGAGAGAATACTATCTCGGTACCATCCTTCTTGGGTCTTAATTTCGATAACGGCTATTAACCGGAAATGTTTGCATTTCACTCTAAGGTAGTAATTATATATTTTTATTATTAGTTTACACCAGCCACTAACTCTCTATGAATAAAATATATATAATCGTGTCCTCATCATTGCATTGAATATGTATTAATTATATGACTAAATATTTGATTTGTCAACTGGTATTGCATTATTTTTTTCCTCTTAAACCTGTAGTTTTAAGAGGCTTTAGTGAACCTTACAGTCTCCCTAAAGAATATTTTTGGTCATTTATTACTATATAAATATTTTATATATTATTTCTTTATTTCATTAATTAATTTAATCACTTCATCATAATTTTCATCAAGTAATTCTAATCTAAATGATCTAATACCAATATTTTTATAGTAGTCTATATTGTCTATATAATTTATTTTTTTATAGTGCATAATATGAGTTAAGCAATTATTATGAAGTATTCTATATCTATTTTTATTTATATCCTCTAGAAAATAAATATCCTCTTTCTTACATGGACACATCTTTAGTTCTTTGATTGGACAGGACTTGGTAAGCATATTTTCAATAGTACCATAGATAATAATTTCTACTTTATCTTTGATGTAATCATCTAGATAGTTATAATTTATTTCTGGGGATAATGTTACTCTTTTAACACCATTATCAAGTAAAAACTTAATACTATAGTTATTTACTACATTTAAATAGTAATCACTAATTAAATTACTATTTTTATACTTATTTATAGCTCCCAATTCAGTAGCAAGGATATTATTACTAGTATAGTCATAAGTACTATTTACTCTTTCTAGTCTTAGGTATACTTTATCGTTACCACTATATTCTTCATATAAATCACTATTCAGGTATATTCTATCAACATTCATAGTAAGAGAAGCTTCTACTTGGTCTTTATTTCTGGCAAGAACGGATATTTCGTTATGGTAGTTTGTTTCTTCTTTATAATCTAATGGATATCCATTAATGATAATATCTCTCTTAATACTAGTTCTTGCTTCTATTAGTTTATCTGAAAGTAATCTTCTTATATTATTTAAATCTTTCATATTAACAAAGATATCTTTATTTATATTTATGTTTATCTTACTACATATAAATGGAGTATTTCCTAGTTTAGTTAGTTTTTCTTCTATTTCTTCACAAGTTGTAGGTCTTTTCTGTGGTACTTCTACTTTTACTCTATCACTAACCTTATTACCATTACTATCTTTAAATGTTATTTCTAGATAATCATTTTTTTGTGATACATCAATAGTTATAATTATTTTCTTTTCACTTGTAGATAGGATTTCTTCATCTAGATGCCCACTAGAAGTTTTAATAAGTATATCTTTTTCTTTTAAATTTATTTTATTATCTAGATAGATTATATCTCCTTTATTAGCAGTATTTATAAGTAGGCCTTTTTCATTATATATGAAATTGGCTATCATACCTAAGTTACTATTTTTAAACCTAATACCATCTTCTTGATATAAGTTATTTATTAATTTAACTTTTATCTTTTTAGGAGTTACTTCGAGTACTTTTCCTATTTCTAATCCCTGATGGTTGGAAGTACTAGTATTCATTACTTTATCATTAAATAAATAACCACTGGTAAAATCTCTATTGAATAGTATTTTTAGATTATTTTCTTCTTCACTAGTTACTTTATTAGCATGATTATCTATTAATTTACGATATAGTCTTGTTACATAGCCAACATAACTTGGTGACTTCATTCTTCCCTCTATTTTGAAACTTATAATATCTGAATCTAGTAATTTATCAAAATTGTTAAAGGTATTTAATTCTTTAGTACTAAGTAAGTATTTATTTGGAGTATCTATGCATTTACCATTTTTTATTAATTTAAATGGTAGTCTACAAACTTGTGTACATTCCCCTCTATTACCACTTCTTCCACCATTCATAAAACTAAATAAACAGCAGCCAGAATATGAATTACATAAAGCTCCATGTATAAATACTTCTTTTTCGATATCTACACTTATGTTCTCTATTTCTTTTAGTGACATTTCTCTATCAAGTACTACTCTTGTTACTCCAAGTTCTTTTAACAATTTAATACCTTCATCATTGTGGTTATGACACTGTGTTGAAGCATGAACTTCTATATTAGGAAACATTTTCCTTACTAAGGATATCATACCTATATCTTGCATTATTAAAGCATCTATGCCTATTTGATATAGATATTTTATATATTCTAGGAAATCTTTTACCTCATTATTATAGATAATGGTATTTACTGTTACATATATTTTTACACCATATAAGTGAGAATAACAAACAGCTTCTTTTAACTCTTCATTAGTAAAATTACCCGCAAAGGCACGGGCTCCAAAAGATTTACCTCCTAGATAGATAGCATCCGCTCCATTATGAATAGCAGCTTTTAGACACTTCATATTTCCCGCAGGACTTAATAGTTCTTTCATAGTATCACTTCTTTCGCAAATAGTATAGCATAATTTATAGTAAAAGAAAAGAACATACTATCTGACAAATAGTACATTCTCAAGTTTACGAATAGTTAAATCATATTAATGTCAGTTAATACAACCAACCTCTTATCTAATGAGTTACTTCTCTCATACATATATGCATATCTAATAGTAAGATAAGAAATTAAAGTCTCTACTTTAACACCCATTAAATACGCCATACACTAACAACCAAATAATACTTCTATTTAGTCAATACCAAACAAACTTCGTTATAGTATTTATCATAGTGCTATCACGCTTATCTATTAGACAACATAATTATATAATTTTTTTTAGTATTTGTCAACTACTTTTCGACATTTTTTTCTTCTTTTTCTTTCAAATATTTTTCTAATATTTCTTTAATTTTTCTAAATCTATGATTTAATCCTGATTTTGTTATTTCTACACCCGTCTCTAAAGAAATAATATTAGCAAGTTCACTTAGCGAGCTTTCCTTATATTTCATACGATATTCTATTACTTCTTTTAATTTATCATCTAAAGTATCTACCATATCTAACTCATATAATTTTTCAATATCTTTAACCTGATTTGAAGCAGTTAAAAATATTTTATCTATATTAGCCTGTTCACAATTATTAAGACGATTAGTCATATTTTTATGGTCGCGATATATTCTTATATCTTCAAAATACATAACAGCAGAAAAAGCTTTTATTACTCTTAAAAAATCACTTATTTTTTCAGCTTCCTTTATATAAACAGTATAGTTTCTTTCTCTTTTTATTACCTTACTATTAAGATCATAACTATTTAATAATTTATTTATAAATTCAGAATAATCTTTAGTATCCAATACAAATTCTAAGTGATATCTAGATGTTTTAGGATCATTTACAGAACCAGATACTAAAAATACTCCTCGTAAATAGGCTCTTAAACTATCTTCATCGGATACTATGTATTCTTTAGGTACTGATAAATATTTATTATTATCTAAAATTGATAAATCCTCAAGTAATTCACTAACATTATTATTAATTGTTAATATATAAGTAAATCCCTTACCCAATTTTTTATTTCTAACTGTAATACTAGGCGTTATATTATATATATTTTTAATTAATTTAAAACATCTTCTTGCTACCGCATTATTTTCTAAAGATAAAACAATACTATCATCTATATTAGCAGTTATTCTAAATATTGCAGATAACTCAGATATATCCTCTAATCTCGTAGTATCAAGTCTTGTAACTTCATCCTTTACTGTACTAGTAAAACTCATAGTATCCCTTCTTTCCTACTAATTATATAATATTTTAAGAAAAAAAGAAAGAAATTATTAAGAATCTCTTTCCTCTATTAAACTATTTATTGCTAATACAAACTTTTTAGGCATTACTTTAACAAGTAAATAATTAAATTTCATATTAGGAGGTATTATAATCAGCTTATTTTTAAACATATTATCTATAGCATATCTACTAGCATATTCACTAGTAAGTGAAGAAATATTAAATTTAACATTAGCAACATTATTAAAGTTTGTTTTTACTGGTCCAGGACAAAAAACAGATATTCCTACATTTGATTTGTCTTTTTTAAGTTCCTCATATATAGCTAACGATAAACTTACTACATAGTTTTTAGTGGCATAATAAGTAGCCATATACGGTCCAGGCATAAAACCTGCCATCGAAGCAACATTTAATATTCTACCATAATCTCTCTTAACAAAATCTCTTAAAAATAATTTAGTAAGGATATGATAAGCTTTTATATTTAAATCAATCATATTCATTTCTTTATCTAAATTAGTTTCACTAAAATTACCAGCATCACCAAATCCAGCATTATTTATTAATATATCAATATTTTCATTTCTTATTTCTTTATATAATTTTATACATTCTTCTTCCTTAGATAAATCATAACCATAAGTCTTAATATTATTTTTATAATCTCTAAATTCCTTATCTAATACTTTTCTATCTTTAGCTACCAGAAACAAATCAAAATTATATGTACTTAAATATCTAGCCATATCACGGCCCATTCCCGAAGAAGCACCAGTTATTAACACTTTCATTTTATCATCCTTTCTAGAAAAAGAATAATCACTTCTGACTATTCTCCTTTTTCTAATTTATTAATTACTTCAGTACATACACAAATTACTTTATGTTTTAAATCATCAGCAATTCCTTCAAGTACTGGTGTACCCTTTTCTTTAGCTAAATCAACTAAATCTTCAGCTTTTCTCTGTAATTCTTTAGCTTTTTTCTTAGCTATTTTTTCTACTTTTTCCTTATCTAAATCATTTAATTCTTTTTTTATTTCATCCACTTTTTTAGTAAAACTTTCTTTAATGTCTTCTACTTCAATTTTATCTACATCTCTCATAAAATCATCAAACTTTCTTTTAATATCACGTCTTAAGTCACTTCCTTTTTTAGGAGCAAATAATAAAGCCAAACCAGCACCAATTCCTGCACCTAAAGCAAACTTTCCAATTCCTTTTTTACTCATTCTTCAATCTTCCTTTCTTTTAGTTATTTTTTCAATTAATGAATAAATTATGTTAACTACTTTATCAGTTATAAATGTAAATTTATTACTTACTGCATTTACAACAGAAAAAACTCCATCTAAAGCAGTAACTTTCTCAGTAATATTATCAACAACTTTATCTATTTTATGTACAGTTATTGTTAACTTTACAGTTAATACTATTAAAGCTACTAATAAAATAGCACCCAATATATACAAAATCACTGGTAAAACTTCATTTGCAGTCACAATTACTCATCTCCTTCGTACATTGAATCAATTAAATTAAATATATCATTATCAGCATCAGTACTTACATCTTTATTATTATTAAGAACTTCATCTATTGTCTTTTCTTCTGGAGATATTTTTTCAAATTCTTTTGTATCATCTAATTCTTTTTTAGGAGCTACTCTAGTTGTTCTTTTTGGTGTTTCCTCCTTTACTTCTATTTTCTCCGCAGTACTCTCAAGTTCATTATGATTTACTATTTTAACATCACTATCTTTAACTTCAACTTCTTCAGCATTAATAACTACATTAGGTCTTTCTTCTTTTTTAGGTATTTCATAATCTACCCCAAAATCAAAATAATTATCTTCAGCTTCCTCTAAAGTTACATCTTTAACATCATCTCTTGTCATATCAGATAAAAGATTATCATCATTAAGTAATGCCTTATCAGCATTTTTAGTTATTTTTACTTCTTTATATAATTCACAGTTTTCACACAAATTATTTCTTATATCATCAGTTAAACTACCAAAAGCCTTATTTCTTACTGTTTCAAAATCAACTTTTCTAGAAGGTCTTTTTATTTCATAAGAATCCTCATCTTGTACTTTAACTTCATCTTTAGTATAGTTCTTATCAAGAACACCATATACAGGAGAAATAACAGGAGTAGGTTTAAACTTTCTTGGCTTAGGTTCCTCTTTCTTAGCATATAACTCTGATACTTTTTTCTCTTTTTCTAAAACATTCTTATTACCACCATAAGTATTATAATTACTTGAAGATGTATTTACAAATGTTCTTGGAGTTTGTTCATCATCAATATCAATAGGAAATGAAAAACTATTACTCCTAGTTTTAACAATTTCTCTATCACTAATTATATCTTCCTTCGGTGTTTCTTCTCTTTGTTTTCTTATTTCTTCTCTCTTTTCCTCTTGTTCAATTTTATTTCTCATAAAAGTAGGAAGCTTATGTTCTTCTTCTTTTTCTTCCTTCTCTAATTCTATTTCACTAGTTTCTACCACTTCTTCTTCATCAGTGAATAAATCTTTTAATTTATCAATAAATTTCATAGTCATATCTCCCTTTGTTAATATTCAGGTAAATCAGGAACTGTGGTTTCCTCATCTACTACATATTCACTCAAATATTCTGAGAATTTACTCGTCGTATTATCTGGTTTTTTTATCTTATACTCTTCAGCAGTACTTGAATAATATTCATCCTCAAGAATTTTCTTTATTAAATTATCATTATAATTAATACTATTTAATATAATCATACTATTTGCTATTACTTCATTTAACTTCTCTTTAGGAACATGTGATTCAATCTTTGCATAATTATATACTATCTTAACAAAGTAATCATCTGCATTTTTTGTTACAATCACATATCCAATTTTATCACTATTAACTATTTTATAATAGAAGTCATTATCCTTCTTATCTTCATTAAAGTTCAAAGTATTATGATAATAATAACTAACAGCATCCACATATAAATATATATCTACATCTTCATATCTAAATTTCTGATTGTAATCTTTATCATATACCTTTCTAACTCCAATAGGAAGATAATATTTATATCCCATTGAAGCAGTATTAGTATCTATATTATTTCTTTCTATTACATTATCAATTACTACCTTGTAATCTTTAATATTATCTATTCTAGTACAACCAATGCATAATATCAATAATACACATAGTATTAATACTTTTTTCATATCATACCTCTTTTACATTATAACAAAAAATATAATAAAATGAAATACTTTTTTATTATTTTAAAGAAAAAAAATATAGCTTTTGACTATATTTCTTGCATAACTGTAATAATCATTGGTTTATTACCAGTTTCTTTAATTAAATATCTAGATAATTCATCTCTAATAGAATTCTTAACTTTATTATACTCTATATACTTTGAACTACTAGTATTTAATAATATTATTTCAGTAGATATTCTTTTTATTTCTTTTATTAATTCGTAGGAGTCTCTTACATAGACAAAACCTCTAGTAAGTACTTCTGGTCCTGATATTATCTCTTTAGTTTGTTTATTTAAAGTAACCGAAATAATCATAATACCATTATCAGAAAGTATCTCACGATCTCTCAAGACCATTTCCCCTATATCATCAGATGAATTACCATCTATTAAAACAGAACCTGATGGTACTTTCTCAAAGTTATCCTTTAAAACACCATTTTCTATTGAAACAACATCTCCATTTTCTTTTAATAAGATATTTTCTTTAGGTATTCCTGATAACTCTCCTATTTCAGCATTTAATACTTGATCCTTATATTCTCCTCTTATTGGAAAATAATATTTAGGATTCATTAAGTTTATCATAATCATTAAATCCTCTTTAGAAGCATGATGTGACAAATATTTGTGTGAAGATAATGTTACAACTTTAGAACCTATCTTTGATATTTCATCTAACAAATGATAAAACGTTTTTTCTCTACTTTCAAAAATAGGTGTAGCCAAAAATATAGTATCTTCTTCCGTTAATTTAATAAACTTATCATATCCATTTACTATTTTCATTATATTATAGTAAGGTTTTTCTCTTTCATTAGCATTTAATATTACAACATTCTTATCATTTATATTAGATAAATCACCAATTATCTTTTTATTAACATTTAAATAATGATTTTCAATCGCAGAATCAATTATAGCTTTTAGTCTTTTACCCATAATAACAACCTTACGATCAGTTTTTTCTAGCTCACTAAATAATTCCTGTATACGATATAAATGTGAATCCAAAACATTAAAAATTATTCTACCATCGGTAGTATTAAGTGTTTCTTTTATTAAGCCCGCTATTCTATGTCTTGGAGACGTAAATCCCTCAATACTAGCATAATTTGATTCTGTAAGTAAACATAATACATTTTGTTTTCCTATATAAGCAAGTTTTCCAATATCAGTTTTATATGCTCCTTTCATTAATGGATCTACAACAAAATCTGATGCATAAAATATTACTCCATCTTTTGTATATATAGCATATCCAAAGTTATCAGGAGTTGAATGCGATAAATTTATAGGAAATACTTTTATCTTTCCTACATTTAATGGTATATTAGCTTTAATCTCTTTTAGACTACTAGTATCTATCTTATATGTTTCAAACTCATTTTTTACGATATCTAAAGTATACTTTGAAGCAAATACTGGTACACCCTCTAAATCAGGCATTAAATCAGGTAATGCTCCAATATTTTCTTCATGTCCATGTGTTAAAAATATTCCTTTTATTCTTTTTTTATTTTCTTTTAAATAACTTATATTTGGTATTATATAATCTATTCCTAAAGTAAACTCATCAGCATATTTAAGACCAGCTTCAAATACAAATATTTCTTTATCCACTTCAATAACAAACATATTTTTACCATTTTCATCTAGTCCACCTAGTGAAAATAATTTTATTTTACTCAAATTAATTTCTCCTTTCTTTTTTTTCTTAAGTAAAAGACTTAATAATTATAACAAAAAATAACTAAAAATGCAAATACTAATAACCAAACTTAAGCAGAGAAGCTCTTAGACTTCTCTGCTTTTTCAAAACCTAGACTTAAGAAGTAAAAAATTTCACTATTTAAAGTGAAATTCTTTTATTATAAGTTTTTAATCTTTTCTTTAACATTCATAAGTAAATTAGCTATATTAGTACCATCAGTACCGCCACCCTGAGCAAATACTTTAGAGCCACCACCATTGCCTTTACAAGCTGATGATAATTCTTTTATAATCGTACCACAGTCTACTCTATTAGAAGTAGATTTAGCTATAAAATTAACACTATTATCCTTATTTTGATTAGCTAGTAGAATAAAACTGTTATCTAACTGATTACTTAATGCAGATACTATTTGCTTTAAAGTAACTATATCATAATCATTAGTAATACTTATAATTGTTGTTATACCATTTATTTCTTCTTTAATACTTAAAAAACTAGATAAATCACTTACAGATTTTTCATTCTTCTTAAGAGTAAATTCTTTTTCTAATTCCTTTAAACTATTTCTTAAATTTTCTAATTCATTTCTATTTATTACAATATCTCTATAACTAGTAGGAGTATTATTAGCTATATCAAAATTAAATTTTAAATCTATATTCAATTCTTTAGCAGTTAATACTATCTTCTTAGCTTTATCTAATAATTTTAACATCTGTTCATTATATTTAGAAACCTCTTCACCTAACACTTCACCAATATTAGTATCAGTAGCGGCTATTACTCTAAATGTATCAGAGCCCTTGTTTTCAACACTTGCTATAGCAAACTTATTTATATCCTTAGAATTAGTTACATGAGTTCCTGCACAAAGTTCAACAGAATCACCAATAGTTACAACTCTTACAACACTTCCATATTTATCACTAAATAAAGCCATAGCCCCTTTTTTCTTAGCATCATCTAAGCTCATATATTCTATCTTAGTTTCATATGCTGCATCTATCTTTTGATTTACTGATTCTTCTACCTTAAGTATTAATTCATCAGATAATCTTCCATGATAATTAAAATCAAATCTTAACATCTTATCATCTACTTTAGAACCAGCCTGATGAACAGAATCTCCTAATAATTCTTGTAATGATTTTTGTAATAAATGTACAGAAGAATGATTTTTCATAGTATTAAATCTTTTTTCTTTAGATACATGGGTTAAAATCTTATCACCTTTATTAATTGTTCCATCAAGAACATTAACATATATCATATGTTGTCCATTAGGAGCCTTTATAACATCCAATACTTCTAACTTACAATTATCATTTTTCAAATATCCAGAATCCGCTACTTGACCACCACTCTCAGCATAAAATGGATTTTCTTTTAAAAATATATAACATTCATCACTAGAACTATCAACAAATTCATTATTCTTCATAATAGCTATTACTTCAGTTTCTAATCCTAATTTATCATATCCAACAAATTTACTTTCTTCTTTAAAGTTTATCAAAGCGTCATTTTGCATATTCATACTACTTTCTACTTTTCTACTATTTCTAGCTAAAGTTTTTTGAGCATTCATATACAATTTAAACTCTTCAGTATCCACAGTAAATCCTTTTTCAAGAGCAGCTTCTATAGTAAGTTCTATAGGATAACCATACGTATCATATAATTTAAAAGCATCTTTACCATTAATAACTTTAGTATTACTTTTAAATAATTCCTCTAAATGTTTCTCACCAGATAAAAGAGTTTTTTGAAACAATAATTCCTCTTTAGTAATTAGCTCTTTTACTTTAGGAGTCTCTCCTACTAAATAAGGATATATCTCTTTATAATTATCAACAACTATATCCACTAAATCACTTAAGAAATCTCTATTAATATTTAATTTTCTTCCCATTCGAGAAGCTCTTCTTAATAGTCTTCTTAATACATAACCTCTTCCGACATTTTCAAATACAGCACCATCTGCTAAAGCAAAAGTTAAAGTTCTTATATGATCAGCAATTACTTTAAATTCCATTTGTCCTGTATAAGGTATATGTGCTATCTCTTCAATTCCTTTCATAATAGGCATAAATAAGTCAGTTTCATAGTTAGTTTCTGTTTCTTGAAGAATACAAGCCATTCTTTCAACACCCATACCAGTATCTATATTTTTACTAGGTAATTCTGAATAATCCTCTCTTTTTAATCCTTCAGTAGCATTAAATTGACTTAAAACATTATTCCATATCTCTATATAACGATCATTTTCTTCTTCATTTTGTAATAGACTAATACCCTTATGTTCTTTATCATATTTTTCTCCTCTATCATAAAAAATCTCCGTATCAGGTCCTGATGGTCCTGGCCCAATTTCCCAAAAATTACCATCTAATCTTACTAAATGATCTTTCTTTATTCCAAGTTTTAGCCACAAATTGTATGTATCATCATCATGAGTATATACTGTTACATATAACCTATCTTTATCAATATCAAAATATTTAGGACTAGTAAGTAATTCATATGCCCAAGTAATTGCATCCTCTCTAAAATAGTCACCAATACTAAAATTTCCTAACATCTGAAAGAAAGTATGATGTCTAGCAGTACGTCCTACTGACTCAATATCACCAGTTCTAATACATTTCTGACAACTAGTTAATCTTCTATTCTTAGGTACAATAGTACCATCAAAATATTTCTTTAGTGGTGTTACACCAGCATTTATCCAAAGTATAGTAGGATCATCTTTAGGAATAAGAGAAGCAGACTCTATTATTGTATGACCCCTTTCACTAAAGAAATTTAAATACATATTAATTATTTCATTACCTTTTAACTTTTTCATTTAGTTTCCTCCTTGTATATTTTATATACATCTTCTTTTAGTTTTTCCAATGTATCATTTATAATTACATAGTCAAAATCTATATAATTATCCATTGCAGTCTCTGTACTGTGTTTTTGTTCTTTTCCAGACAAATTAGTTTCAAAGTTAATTCTTTCTACCTTAATAGTTACTACATTATCAAATTTTTCTTTAATACTATCTATTTCTCTTGGTAATCTAATATCAGGTACTATAATAGCGTCATAAAAATACGAATATATTTCTATATCATCTATCTGCCTGTCTATAAACATTTCTGACTTATTTAATTTATTTCTTATTACATCCGTACCCAACTCTTGAAGTAATGTTCTAGGCTTTGTATCTTCATTACCATCCCAATCAGTCATCTCCATAGCATAAAATTTTATATATTTACCCGCTCGTGAAAAAATAACTTTCTTACCATCTTTCTCATAAAATTCTTTTAAGTATCCAGCTATTGTATCTTTACCATTTCTAGCTTTACCACTAAGTAAATATATCTTAGGATTTCTATAACTAACCTCCATATCATTACCTCCATATTTCTTTATAATTATACCAAATATTAACTAATAAGTATAGTATATTTTTTAAAATTATATTCATATTCACTTCAAGCTTGTAATCTTGAAGTGTTATTTTGAGCCATTAAGTCTCAAAATAAAGTCTATCATATATAAGCCATACTATAACATATTAAAAAGAAACTATTTCTCAGTTTCCTTTTTCTTCTTATCATGATCCCATATTATATTAGTTTTAAGTACTAACAATAATATCAAAATAAATAATATTATATATATAACAATACCATAAATATTACTTCCTAACATACTATTACCTACAGCGTATACAATAGAAGCTGAAGCAAATAGTAAATCAACAACATATATTATTAACACTGTTTTTCTTTGTGATAATTTAAGTTTCAATAGTTGATGATGCAAATGATTCTTATCAGGTTCACCAAGTGGTTTATGATTAACAAGTCTTCTAAGAATAGCAAATAAAGTATCAAGTATAGGAATAGCAAGTAAAAGTATAGGTATAATAAATGAAGTCAAAGTTACATTTTTAAATCCTAACAATGCAATAACCGCTATTATATATCCTAAAAACATACTACCAGAATCACCCATAAATATTTTAGCAGGATTAAAGTTATGTACTAAAAATCCAAGTGTACTACCAAGCATTATAAAAGTTAATATTATATCAAGACCATTAGAATTATTAAGAAGCATAGCTATTATACCAATAGTCAAAAAGTATATACTAGCAATACCTGAAGATAATCCATCTAATCCATCAATTAAATTAATACAATTAATAATAGACACAATAAATATTATTGTAATAGGATATGCAAGTATTCCAAAATTTAAATATAATCCAAATGCTGAAATATCTTTTAGTAATATACCACCATATAAAGGTATTATTGAAGCACCTACTGTCTGAGCAAGTAACTTCCATTTAGCAGGCACTGGCTTTATATCATCAAATATACCAGTAACTAATATTATAAAACTACCAATAAGTATTGCATTCATTTGTACAGAATGAATACCAAATAACATATAGCCAAGTAAAAAACCAGCATATATACCAAGACCACCAAGTCTAGGAATAGGTACCTTGTGTACCTTTCTTTCATTAGGCATATCAAGTGCACCAATAAAATTAGCCATCTTTTTTACAACAGGAACAAATAACGCTGTAAATAAAAATGTTGTCCCCACAATTAACAAAACTCTTTTAATATCCATAATTAACATACTCCTTAAATCAAACTACATCTATATTATATAACATATTTAAATTTTAATCAATATAATGAAAAAGAATAGCTATTTACTATTCTTAACATAATTATAAGAGTTTTTACAATAATTAAACATCATTATCTATATTTATCAATAATAGCATCAACTATATATTTACTAGCAAAGCCATCTCCATAAGGATTAGATGCCTTACTCATCTTATTATATTCATTCTTATCATCTAATAATTTTTTAGTTTCATTATAAATAACATCTTCTGAAGTACCTACTAGTTTCAAAGTACCTGCATCAATACCTTCCGGTCTTTCAGTAGTATCTCTAAGTACAAGAACAGGCTTGCCAAGTGAAGGAGCTTCTTCTTGAATACCACCAGAATCAGTAAGGATAATATAACTCTTATTTTGAAAATTATGGAAGTCAAACACTTCTAAAGGTTCTATCAATCTTACTCTATCAGTATCTTTAAATATTTCATTAGCAACTTCTCTAACTTTAGGATTTAAATGTATTGGATATACTACTTTAACATCAGGGTATTCACCCACTATTCTTCTTACAGCCTTAAATATATTTCTCATAGGTTCGCCAAGATTTTCTCTTCTATGAGCAGTAAGTAAAATCATTCTATCATTACCTATCCAATCAAATATTTCATTATTATATTCTTTCTTTACAGTTGTTTTCATAGCATCAATAGCAGTATTACCAGTAACATATATTTTATCTTCTGCTATATTTTCTTCTAACAAATTATGTTTACTTACCTCAGTAGGAGCAAAATACATATCACACATTCTATCTACCATTTGTCTATTCATTTCTTCAGGAAATGGTGAATATTTATTCCAAGTTCTAAGACCTGCTTCAACATGCCCTATATCTATTTGATTGTAAAAAGCTGCTAATGCACCAGCAAAAGTTGTAGTAGTATCACCATGAACAAGTACAATATTAGGCTTTTCTTTTTTCATTATTTCTTCAAGCCCCATAAGTACCTTAGAAGTTATTTCGCTAAGAGTTTGCCCTTGTTTCATAATATTTAAATCATAATCAGGTTTAATATCAAACACCTCAAGTACTTGATCTAACATCTCTCTATGTTGAGCAGTAACACATACTATACTTTCAATTTCTTTTCTTTTTTCTAATTCTTTAACAAGAGGTGCCATCTTAATAGCTTCTGGTCTTGTTCCAAATATTGTCATTACTTTAATCATTTTTTATCCTCCTTTAATTTTACAAAAATATTTAAAATTTTTTATAGTAGTCCTCTGCTTTATATCTTTTGTAAATTACCAACTATTATAATAAATACAAGCATTCAATGTGTATTAAAAAGCAAATAAAATGATTGCCTTTTATAATTAAAATTAATGACATAAAATCTATTTTTAAACATTGAATGAATACCAATCGACATTAATTGTTCTAAATTTCCATTATTACAATCATAAATTTTTTTATATTATCAATTTACCAAAACTTTCTGTCATATATTTTAATCATTTTTATAATAAAATTCGTGCCATATCTTGTAATCAACAAATTCTAAATCCACTTCAACAGGTACATTAAAAATATACTTATATATTGATTTATAGTATTCATTAGATGGATTCGGCACCCAAACATATTCTTCATATGGTATATTTGGAATATACAAAATATTATTTTCTATATTATTAGAAGTAACATGTTCTTTTACATAATTATCCCGTCTAACACTAACTAAAGTTATATAACCATAAATTGAAACATAATATCCAACTATAACAAACACAATGATGCAAATCAAGTACTTAATTTTATTATAATCTAATGTAAAGCCAGAAATTCTATAAATATCTAAAACCAATAAAGCTTCCAAAACATATATCAATAAGAAGTTTCTAGGTCCAAGTGGTGATACCACAAATAATGGAGCAACCATACCTACAATTACACCACATATAAATAACGAGTTATAAGCTCTAGACCTATATACTAAATATAATACCACAAATAAATTTATAATAAATAGAACGCTCACACTAAAATTAAATATTTTTGAATATTTCAATAGTGGTACCCAATCAGGATTATATTTTACTAATATGAAATACAATAAACATATAACATGAAAACATAATGATATATACATAAGTTTAGTGTTTTTCTTTTTATTAGAGTTTTTATATACATATGTAATCATAAATATAGTCAAAATGATAAATAAAATCAAATTATTTGTTATTGAATTTGGAAAAATTATTTCAATAAAATTACTTATAGCACTATAAAAAATTTCGTTAATACCACTAATTGTTCGATAACCATCTTCTCCACTCAAAACTCCAAAATAAGATGGATGTGTAAACATAGTTAATAATCCAAGCAATGAACTACCAAGTGAAATTAATAAATTAAAGTTCACTTTTTTATTTTTTATTAAATATACAATATTTAATATTACTAAAAATAAAAATATTGTTAAATTTTCGATAACCAAAGATGATAAGTAAAAAACAAGAATACTCGGAATTATCATTTTTGTATCAAATTTGTTATCTGCAAACAATTTTTGTACCATACTTAATGCAATAAGTAAAAGTAGAATAGAAAATGAATAATTAGCAAATCCACTTGACCATACTATACCTTGCTTAAAAACATCTTTGGGCATTAGTAAAAGCAATAATATCACAGTTAAATAGTGACTCTTTTCTTTTGTTTTAATTATATTTATAATAGATGTAAGCGTTAAGCTCATTATAATTGCTCTGATTATTCTATTTTTGGTTAACAATATTACAATTATATTTCCTAAATATCTTCCATTTAAACTAGCATTTGTTGAAAAACCAACAATTCTTTCGATTGACAACTCACCGACAGACCATTGCCAGTCATCTCCTGAATAAGGAAATAACATAGTAAATATAAATATTCCTAACATTGTAATAATTAGATACTTTTTTTCTAACAAAAATGTTTTTAAATCAAACTTTTTATTTTTATCATTAAATACCAAATACTTACTGAATATATAATTCAAAACAAGTATAATAAACTGAACAATTATTTTTGCAATCTTATCATTTATATGAAATAAAGTAACCATTAAAAACATTGAAAACATATCAATTAGCAATGTCAAGATTCTTGCCCCATAAAATCCTACAACTTCCTCAATTACTTTTCCGTTTGACTTAAATACATATTTTCTATTAGCAAAATATGCAAATGTAACAGATAATATCCAAGAAATAATATTAGCGACTTGTAATTGTATTCCATTATTAGGATCCAAGAATAACCATATACAAATATAATATGATAATAAACTAACTAAAGTTGTCAATCCACCAACAATTACATATCTAATTATTTCGCCGTTTTTATTTATTATTTTTTTTATTTTTTCAATCATATTTCATACTTCCTTTTATAATTTAATTACTAAAATGCCATCAATAATTTGAACACTTTCTGATGAAGGCCAAACTTTCATTTCTTTATATTCACTAGAGTTATATATTGAATCTTTTTGCTCATCAGTAGTTCTAACTAATTCTACACCAAGTTGATTATTAATATATGTAATAATTTTTGAATCAGAATTAAAATAGTACAAATCTGCATATCCCACAAATTGTCCCCACAATCCCTGATCATAATTAATTATTTCACCCCATTGACTTACATCAAATAATTGATTATAAAAATCACTATTTTTTTCACCAGCTATCATTACAGGCATATTATAATCAAATCCATCAGTAGATTCAATTCGTGCTAATAAACGAGTATTTAAAGATTCAGTATATTGATTAAACTTTTCTACTTTATAATAATAACTACTTGTTATACTATAATTTTGCCATCCTATACCAATAAAACAAATTATAGAAACCAAACAAATATAATTATTAATATTTTTATTTTGTAATGTACAATAGTTTTCAATAACATAAATGCAAAATAAATAAGTTAATACAAACTGATAAATATTTAATGCTGATACATCGGCCTTATATGCCATAAAATCTACAATATTAACTGCTAAAGGTAAAAGTACTATAAGTATAATCAATAGTAGAATATTAGTTTTTTTCTTATAGATTTTTTTATTAATTATAACTCCAATTAAAGATACAAATGACATTAAAGCTAAAATCATTCTAAATACAACGAACTTACTCGAAGATCTAAAGAAAGAATAACCTAAAAAATAGCCAATATAATGTAAATACGTTCTTTTTAATAAACTAGGCCATTCTGATATTGGTGGCACGCCCATTGAATTGGCACCTTTATAATTAGACAAACTAATATTATAGTAATTCAAAAAACAATTTAAGATCACAAAATATAATATTACACCAATTATTCCCATTATAAATAATTTTAAAAACATAACTAATATTTCTTTAGTGTCTTTTTTATCTAATATCATTTTTATTAAGTACAATATTGATAAAGCAGAAGCCACACCAATATAAGATTGATAATTTCCTAACGAAATAGCAACTAGCAAACCGGAAAAAATAAAACCAAATTTAAATTTTATTGCTATATAAACTGCAAGTACAGCCAGTATCAAAGCACTCAAATAAATTTCAACCATAAATAAATATCCAAATGAAATTGCCAAACTTGGAAAAGTTGCCAAAATTAAACTAGTTATAATCATTGAACTCTTCTTTTTAATATTAAACATATCACATATCATAACAGAAACTAAAGTAATAACAACTATTGCAAAAGCAAATTTTATCATTGGAGCTAGCATTTCTCCTGTAAATAAAGACCCTTTAGTCCATCTTCCACTTGAAAGGGTTCCACTTGCAAAAGATATAAAATTCAAATCATCCTCATTACCTAATCTTTTTGTAAAAAAATATACATGTGAAATAAAAGTAAAAAATATAGCACTATAAAAAGCATATTTATACTTATCATACATCAATTTTAAATAGTCAAATAATTTTTTTATCATGTTTAGCTCTCCTTTTTTCTACTTACTTCATCTTTAATTATATAAACTGGTCTTCTTTTTAGTTCAACATATACTCGGCCAAGATATTCACCAATTATACCCAATAAGAACATTTGTAATCCGCCAAAAATTAGAATTAAACAAATTATTGTAGGATAACCACTTATTGCTATACCAACTACAATTTTCTTAATAATTACAATTATTAAATATATTAAAGAAAATAGCATTGTTATCAATCCCAATATTGTAGCTAATTTTAAAGGTGCAACAGAAAATCCTACTATACCGTTAAATGCATACTTAAATAATCCAAATAGCGACCAAGAACTTGTTCCATATAATCTTTCATTAACCTCATAGGGCATATAATATGTATTAAATCCCACATAAGAAAATATTCCTTTTGAAAAACGATAATATTCTTCCATTTCTAATATGGAGTTTAATACTTTTCGATTAAACAATCTAAAATCTGATGCATTTTTATAAAATGGGACTTCACTTATTTTATTTATCAAACTATAAAATCTTTCCTTTAACCATATTATTAATTTTTTTTCTTTTCTTTTTTCCTGATAACAAGTTATACAATCGTATTCATCATGTTTTTCAATATATTCAAGCATTTTTTTTACATACTTTGGATGCTGTTGCAAGTCGGCATCAATCAGTGCAGTATAAGTGCCTTTAGATTTTTTTAATCCTGCTAACATAGCAGCTTCTTTCCCGAAATTTCTTGAAAAATTAATACCCAATATATTTTCCGTATTATATTTTTCTATTATTTTTGTTATTTCAGAAAAAGTATTATCTTTACTACCATCATTAATAAATATGTATTCAATATTTTTGTTATTACCAAAAGTTTCAATGCAACATTTCATAAATGGTTCAATATTTTTTTCTTCATTATAACAAGGTATTATCAACGATAACTTCATATTCAAGACCTCCTACTTTTCTTTTTTACCTTAAATATAAATTTTACATTACTATCATAGAATCTTTTTAATCTTTTTGGCTCTTTTAGTATTCTATATAGCCATTCTAAATTTAATTTAATGAATATTTTAGGAGCTCTCTTCTTATGACCACTTATTACATCAAATGAACCACCTACTCCAACAAAAATTCCTTTATCAAATTCATCTAAATGTTTATATATTAATTTTTCCTGAAATGGAATGCCTAATGCAACCAATACTATATCAGGTTTTGCTTTTACTATTTTTTCAAATACTTTATCTTTATCTTTTTCATAACCATTTGATGCTCCAACTAGTTTCAAATTTGAATAATCTTCTTCTAATACTTTTATCATAGAATCAATTACTTCTTGTTTTGCGCCAAACAAATAGATTGACTTTTTTTGCTCATTTCCAAGCTTTAACAATTCATTTGCAATATCTATTCCAGTAATTCTTTCTTTAACATCATAGTTAATCATTCTAGCGGCTTTTACTATTCCAATCCCATCTGGTACCAAAAAAGTATCGTTATCCAAAAGTAGCTTTCTCATTTCTTCATCTTTTTCACTCATCATAAATGTTTCAGGATTTGCAGTTACAATAAATGTTTTTTTATTTTGACTTAAATTTTTTTCTAATATTTCATAAAATGACTCTTCACTTTTATTATAAAGTTTATCAAATAGTTCCTTCATTCTATTACCTCCTACATACACTCAAATCAATTATATCAAAAAATAAAATGAAAAAAAAGAGAAAAGCTCTCTTTTTCCAAATAAATGGTCACTATTAACAATTAAAGTAGTAATTTATCAACAGAACACAGAAACCTTTATTAATTTGTTTCTTATTTTTTTATCTTATTTTTAATGATATTATCTATTTTAGAATAGACAGGCTTCATATCTCTCAAATTAGTTATATATAAACATTTGCATGAAAGAGCTTGAAAAATCCATTTAATTAATGAAACTTTTTTTGTTTTAACTCTATCATAATAATCCGTATCTTCTGCCATTGCCTTAAATGGTTTGAATTTTTTTAATTTATCTTTAGGCAATTTATGACTTAACATTGCTTCTGACCATAATATAGGTAAATTCATGCCTGCCACAGTAGAAGAATACCCCCAAGTTGAATTTCTTAAATTAACTTCTAGAAAATATAGTTCATCATTTTTATCTACCAAAAACTCAACTTCACAAATGCCTTCAAATTTAATACATTCAAAAATTTTATTTAATTTTTTTTCTAGCTCTTTATTATCAAAATTTTTAATAATCATATAGTTACCAAAAGCATTGTCATTTATACTTAAGTAGTTTAATGAAAATGCATAAAAAACATCTTTGCCTTTATTAATACTGAATCCATTAACAGCAAATTCATTTTTTTTCTTAATATATTTCTGAACTAAAATTTCTTTACTATCAATTTTATTTAAAGCAGATTTTAATTCTTTTTCGTTATTACATACAATACTATCAGCCTTCCAATTATCTTTAGTTGATATTATAGCTTTTGTTAAACATGGATACTCCATATCATCAGGAATTTTCTTTGAAGTTAATTTCCATGTTTTTATAATATTAAGTCCACATTTTTCTGCTAATTTAATTATATTTTCTTTATTCATATATTTAGTTACTTCGCCTTTTTTACCAGCATTATAAAATATAAATTTATCTTTTAATTCATCATATTTCAAATCCAAATAACTTGTTATAGTATCATCAGAAGTATATATAAATGGTTTTAACTTTTCTTTTCCATATTCTTTCATCAACACTTCATATCCATCATCAATTTTATCTACAATGTGCAACTTACCAATATATTTGCTTTTAGAAGCTAATTGATATTTACCTCTTTTAATAATAACAATTGGTTTTATTCCATTTTCTCCTAGACTTCTTATTATTCCAAGTGGATTATAATGTTCCTGGCAAAATACTATATATTTTCTTTCATTAGTATCATTTTTTTTCATTTTTAATTTTACTCCTTTCCCAGTTTTCCCATTTTTATTATTCATTGTTAATATTAAGTAAAATAAAGACATCAATACTGCTAATTCTAAAACATTATAAAATAAACAAACTAACATCAATATAAAAATCATCATTAATTTATAACTGTCTTTTCTATACTCATATATTAGTGTTAAAATAAACATTGCAAACATTAAAGTTCCAAATAACCCAGTTTCAACAAATATTGCTATATACTGATTATCTGAATAAAAGTCATCTGATAAATTGTATTGTTTATACAATTTAGGAATCACAACACTACTACCAGCAGTACCATATGTTGCAAAACCAGTTCCAAATAACGGCTTAGTTTTCCATATTTTAAATCCTAAATTAATATTAAAAAGTCTACCATTTTTCATTGAATAAAATACATCATTATTTTCAGCTATATTCCATCTAGAACCCGAATCAGTAATTACATTTTCATTATCATCAAATCTATCAGTATTTTCTTCAAAAAAACTTTTATAAGCATCACTATTTGAAAATGCTCTATTTGCATAGTTACACAATTTATATGTTCCAAATGTCAATAACAGAATTAAAAATATATTAATTAAGGTTTTATAATCATGCTTTTTAAATAGGCCAAAAGACCAATAAAATAGAATGAGCACTAATGCTACTTGTGAACTTCTAGACTGAGTCAAAATAATGCCAAGAAAAATTAATACCAAAAGAAATATCCATTTTTTGTTCTTAAAATCTTTATATAAATAAGTAAAGAGAGAAACTACCAAAACTGCATAATATCCAAATGTATTTGGACTATGAAGTAATGTATACATTCTAGATAAATTAGAAGTATATTTTATTCCTATAAACCATTGATACGGAAAAAAGTAAATTTTACTTGTAATATATTCACCAATTCCTATTATTGTTAATACAGATAAAGCAATCATAAGTATCTTTAAACAATTTTTATAAAATTGTATTTCATATTCATTATTTCTAAGTATATAAAATAAGAAATACATTGTAACATAAGTTCTCATATGTAATAATATAGCTATAAAAGATACATTATTAATAATACCACTTAAAAAGCCACCCAATAAAAACAAAATATAAAAATAATCATAAACTTTAAATTTTAACTTAAACTTATTTTTAAATAGATACCCAAAAAACATAAAAATAATTAAAATATCTGGAATAAATTTTAAGTATACATTATCATATATTCCTATTATCTCCCTAAAAGGCATAAAAACAAGTAAAAAATATATTATATATTTAAAAGTTTTATTAAACTTATTCATTTTCTATCAACTTCTCTTTCTAATTAATTATATTTCTTTTAATTTTAACAATTTTTTGAATCACTCTACCTAAAAATATACATACATTATCAATTATATCATTTAATTTTTTGAATGTAAATCTCTTTATTTTTATTTGATCAACAATTTTATCATTATATAAAAGGCTTATCTTATTCTTCTCATTAATAAGTTTAAAATTCGTACTATTTAAATTCGTACTATATGAAACATTCCATTCTTTCCTATAATTATATATAAAGTTATTATGATAAGAAAGTTTAGCATAATAAAGCATATCCTCATATTCTAACACTTCTAATTCGCCAATTTCGATATTTTTTTCATCATCAGAGCTTAATGTAATTGACAAGTTTGTAATATTGCTGAAGTTTAAGTCATGTATAGAATATATATGATTAAAATATTGAAAAGAATATTCAATTTCATTTATAGTTATTTTAATTAGTTTAGCACTATTTAATGAAGTATAAATATTAACACAATTGACATTTACTTTTTTCTGAAAGGTTATATCAATTTTTTTTAATTTATCATTACTATCAATAATTGTATATCCACTATCATATAATTTATCTTTATATGTTATATCAGAAGTATCATAAAGCATAAAGTCACACAAATATTTAGAATTACCCGAAGAAACACTAATAACACTATTGTTTAGTAAATTACCAGTATTTCTTATAAAAAATATCATATCAGAATTAACAACAGATTTTATTCTATTAAAAATATACTGACTATGATGCTGTAGCAATCCTTTAAAATAAATATTATTTATCAAAAGATTTTTAACGGCATCATCAGACTGATAAAATCTTATTCTATTATTCCAATCATAATAAGGATTTTCAATTTTTTTCATTATTGACATTGGATTTGGATTATTATAATCAACTTCTCCATTATACGAGTTATTATACGCAAAAGCTTTTAAAACAATAGGTTTATTTTTAGATATCCTTAAATATCTTCCAATTGCGCTTTCTAATGATAAAGATAATGCGCGATGATCACAATGATTATCATAATCTATACCTATTATTATATCGGGTTGCTCATCAGTAATAATATTCAAAAGATCATTTGCAAAATTCTGTCTATTAAAAATAGCATGTTCATTATATTTATCAAAATGATATTCTTTTCCATAAGGTAAATATGTATTACTAATTTTATTATGTGAAATCCATTTAACATCCTCATTATATAAATGATTATTATTTTCCGGTGCTTGATCTGAATAACCCATAAAAATTATATCATCTTTCTTAATATTCACTATTTTCAAACTATTTATAGCTTCTTTAATACGATATTTTGCATTAACACAATAATCACCATTAGTACTATAAACAACTTTAACAATACCATCAACTTTTTTTATATTACCAATCATTCCATATACTGTGTTTATCTCATCATCCTGATGTGGTAAAAATATTAAAATTTTCTTTTTTCTAAAATATTCATAATTAAACATCATTACTATCAATTTCCTTTTTAATAATTTTCTTTTTTGTAAGAATAACAATTAAAATCTGAATAGTATAACTAATAACAATAGCAATCATACCGATATGTTTAGTTAATAATAGTGCTAGTCCTAAATATACAATATTTGCTATCAAGCAAATTATAAATCCTTCTTTTACTTTTCCTAACGCAGTAAAGTATGGATGGATAGTAGTGTACGATAATGCATATGTATGTACTATCAGATAAATAAATAACACATACCAGTATTGTGAAAATAATTCGCCAAAAATAACCTTTAACCAAATTGGTGAACTAAGTCCAACTAACATAATTAATGGTATAAAATACTTATATACTGCATTTCTTATTCTAATAACTGCATCATATCCCCTTTTAAACTCACCTTTAGCAACCAAAGTTGAAAATTGTGGAAAGATTGCTTGATAAATTGGTGATGCTAATTTTGATAAAATAGACATTATTTGTTTGAACACCTTAAAAACAGTTACCAACTCTAATTTTAATGCTGATACAACAAATACATCTAAATATAAAACAGGAATATCAACAGCATCTCCTAAAGTACACCATATTGTATACTTAATAAATTCGCCTTTATTTTGTGGTATTTTAGATTTAAATAATTTTTTTATTCCCCACTTCTTATGTACAACAGAGAAAAACATTGCTACTAAGATTAAATGTGAAATTATGTCTGTAGCAACATAAATTATAACAGCCGCTATTAATGACATTTTGGGAGTCATAAATACAATTACTAACAATGTTATCAACTTTATAGCAGCAGAAATTATTTTTTGTAATGCTACTAAATTAAACTTATTTTCTAGTCTTAATACAGCTATTGGAGTACCAGAAAAATGAAAATATATTTCCGCCGTAAATATTTGGCAGCAAACTATTAATTCTCTACTCCAATTAAATATGCTTCCAACAAGAGGTGCAATAAAAAAGCCAATTATTCCACATAAAAGTGCTGTAGAAACATCTAAAATTGTCCCTAATTTAATATACTCCAAATATCTATCAATCTTATTTTTAACTCTCATTTCTTCGCCAAACTTTATAACACTTTGCCAACTTTGCAAGTTAATTATCAAATCTAAAATTGACATATAAGATTGAGCCAATACTAAAATTGCATATTTATCATTTCCTAACAGCTTTATTAACAAGAAAACTACAAATAAGTTAATAACCGAAGAACCACCTTCACCCATTATTGCATAGAAAGAATTCTTAAATAATTTTCTCCAAAAGTCATTACTTTTTATTTTTATAAATGCTTCTTTTAATTTTCTTTTCATATAGTATCACTCTTTTCAAATGAACACTTATTCGGTAAAACAAAAGACAAAGCTTCATTTATTTCATACTTAGTTTTCTCAAAATTATTAATATTTATTCCGTCATTCAAGCACACCATTTTAAATTTTTGGCTTTTTATATCATTAATAATATTATCATTATTGTCAGTAATTTCATAAAATTTTCCAAAATTTGGATTCCTAGGATAAAATTGATTTTTTCCAAGTTGCCAATATCTCATTAACCACTGATTAACATTAGTAAAATTATCTCTTAAATGACACGAACAAGTATTATCTAAAGTTTCTTCATATTTCTGCCATACTTCACAAAATGTTGACTTAAGAAATGAATTAGGCAAATGTCCATTATAAAATCCAGGAAACTTTCCCCAAGGTATCAATGAAAAATTTCGTATTAAATTAGAACCATATTTTATATTATACCAATTAAATATCGACTTTTTTATAGAAGTTCTTTTATTAAATTCTTCATTAATTATTGTAAGATTATTTACTGAAACATTGCTAAAGTTATCATATCCAACCGGTATAATTGGATTTAAAATCCCGCAATCACAAGGAAGACCATTTTTAAAGAACATACTTTCACTCATATAATCAATAACAAATGTATCATCATTAAAATAAATAAACTTTTCACTTAAATCTTTTATTCTATAAAGATTTAACTCAATAGTATGAGAATTAAACGTTGGTAAATATTTACTAGGAATATAATCCTTGTGATTTATTATCTTAAGTTTAGGATTATCAACATTTAACCATTTAGGTAAATGTCCCCAAGTTATAAAGAAAATATTATTAACCCAAGGCATAAATTTTTCAATTCCACGGAATATATATTGCAAATTATCCCAATCACGAAAACGAGAACTATTATTTAATTTTTCATCTTTTTTTTGCTTATATTTATTTTTTTCATTTTGCCATTCTATATCGTTTCCATCTACCCAAGGAATTACAATATCTATTTTATCTTTCACCAAAATCACTTCCTCTATAAATTATTTATCATTTGAAGCATCAAACAAATTATTTAATTCTTTTCTAATATTATTATTGTAATCGTTTAAGTCATCAAATTTTTTAGTCTTATTACTTTTCTTATACTTCTTTAAATACAATAAAACATCGTCTACACCTTTAATTGGCGGACAATACTTTTCTAAATGTTTAGGTATTAATACATCAAGTCCAACACTCTTTGCTTCTAATATAACCATTCCTTGCCCTTCATATCTACTAGAAAGATAAAATAAATCCATTTCTTTCAAATACTTAAAAGGATTCTTTTGATTGCCTAAAAAAGTAACATATTGTTCTAAATCAAGTCTTTTCATTTGCTCAATAAGTTTTTCCTTTTCATCACCATCACCAATAATATACAAATGAAAATCTTTTCTAACATTACTAAGCTGTTTAATATTATCAAGCATAATATCAATTCCTTTTTGATGACACAATCTTCCTACTGTAACAATATTAACTTTTTCTTTATCAACTTTTATATCACTTTTTTCTTTAAGCTTATCAGCTATTTCTTTTGTGTCAATATAATTTGGTATAACTAGATAACATTTATCCTTGTTTTTATTTTTATTAATCTCTTTAAAAGAATCTAAAGCCCCCTGTGAAACTGCACAATAAGTATCAAAATAATCATATTTGTCCTTAAAAAAGAAATGTAAAATCCTATATTTAAATTCTTCCTTTATTTTTATTTGTATATCATTATGAATCCAAATTGCTTTCTTTTTACTTTTACATTTAAGTGCACCAATAGCAGTATGCATTTGATAACTATCAAAATCAATAGCTAAATCGTATTCTTTATTCAATACAATCGGATTATATACCTTATACACAACATTAAAAGGAATAAATTTTAAGATTGATGAAGTCTTATTAAATCTAATTATATTAGCATTAGGATTAACATCAAAAAAATTGTTTTCATAATTAGCAACATAAACATCAATATCATATTTTTCATAATCATTATTATTTAATAAATTTACTAAAGACTTTTGAATTCCTCCAACATTAAAATTATCAGTAAAAATTGCAATTCTTTTTTTTGTATATTTTTTTTTCATCTTCTATTATCTCCTTCTAAATTAATATCATATTTATTCAAATACAATATCAATTACCATTTTAAATACTTATTTATTTTATTTTTTGACACATCAATAGAATTTTCATCTTGTTTCATTACATATAATTGTAAATTTGGATATGTATAAGTATAAGTATAAAAATCCGTACCAACTAGATTTTGACTTTCTATACTCCAACTTCGCATATCATTAAGTTGCATCTTTATAAATCTATTAATATTTTTACTTTCCATATTCGTTGAAAAACTATTACCAACACTATCTAATATTTGTGAAAAATTAGTCACTAATGTTGTTGATGATGTTACTTTATCTATAATTGCTGTAAGAACTTTCTGCTGATTCTTAACTCTTTGTATATCACCATCTGAAAAGGATTTCCTTTCTCTAGCAAAAGCAAGAGCTTGTTTTCCATTTAAATGGTTCATTCCCTTATTAAAATGATATATACCATAAGCACATTCATTAAAACTATAATCAGAATAAACATCAACACCTTTAATTGCATCAATAACACCTTCAATAGTAGAGAAATTAACCTTAACATAATAATTAATATCAATATCAAGTAAATTCTCTATAGCTTTAACAGACTCTTCTATACCATAATATCCAGCATGAGTAAGTTTATCATAAGCATCATCACCAAACGAAGGTAAATTAACATAATAATCTCTTGGTATTGAAGTAAGTAATACTTTTTTATTAACAGGATCTACTGTAATAATCATATTAACATCAGTATTAGTAACATTATCAATACTACCATAAGCATCTCCACCTGCTACATATATATTAAATGGCTTCTTAGTAATATCAACTACTTTTACTATATCAGTTTTTTCTATCGAAACATATACCTTATATATTTCCTTTAATTTAAGTTTCATATCAGCTAAATCAGTATCAAGTAAATTCTTCGTAGATTCATTAATTAATACAGCATCTATCTTATTATCTTGTAAATCTTCAAATAATTCCACAACATTCTTATACTCTTTAGAAATATTCTTTATCTTTTTATTTAATTCATTACTAGCTTTAGTACTATTCTTAGAACTATATATGCCTATAGACTTACCATCTAAATATTTAATATCTTTATATTTAGAATCCCCTAAAGTCATAACATAATATACCTCTTTTTGAAATAAATCTTTACTTATAACCCCAACAAAATCCATAGTATCATTTAAATATTTAATACCAACGCCAAATATGGTAGCAAAAAGTATTAAAAATACACATGAACTAATCTTAAATTTATTCTTTATTTTCTTAGGAAAAGATGTAATAAATAAATATAAATATAATAGTCCAAATACTATATAAAAGATAATTAAATACTTAAATGGTATCATATCAAGTACATATAACATAATCCCAAATACTATAAATATAATTATTGATATTATAGCAATTGCTCTAAAAAACCAAATACCCTTATTCTTACTTCTTTTTCTTCTGTTTTTCTTCACAATATCACTGTCCTACCAATAAAAAGTATAACATATTTAACTACCTTAGTCTAGGTTAAAAAGACTTTTTTAGACAAATATCTACATAAAAAGAACATTTTCATGTTCTTTTCTTATTATTTCAAGTAACTAAGTATCTTTGTTTTCGTAGGCATATCAGAAGAGTATATACTAGATAATAAACTATTTTTATTAAATGGTATGTATACCTTTTCTATATCATATCCACCTATTTTCTTTTCTTTTAAAATTATATAATATGCCATACTCTTCTTACTTTCATCAAGTTCTCCCATACCAGCTCCTCTTAAAGTATGAATATTAGTATTATTAAGTCTATCTTCTAATTCAAAATGAACATGACCTTGAAAAACATCATCATACGAAGTAATAAGTTTGCCTTCAAACATAGGAGTATTCTTGCTAGATAAATATCCTTGTACTTTAGGATTATCAATACCATATTTATTTATCATATATTCTACTTCTTTATTATATTCGTCACTATTAGTAAACATAAATTGTTCAGAAGACTTTCCATTACCAATATTATCTTGATATATCCAAGTATTATGTTTAATAAAATCCCATCTAATATCATTACCAAAATGACATAGTGCTATCTTTTTATCACCAAGTAATAAGTCTAAAGAAGGCTTATATAATTTTAAATCATTAATATATCCCTGTACTCTATCATTAGTCCAATCTAAGCTTCTTTCTCTTTCTTCATTCCAGTAATTAAAAGGACTACCTCCTAGTGTTAAATAATACTCACTATTACCCATAATTTGTTTTACATTATATTTATCCATCAAATCAAGTACTTCTCTAGGACTAGGTCCAAGTGAAGTATTATCACCAAGTGAATAAATCTCACTTATACCCCTATATCTAATATCCTCAAGTATTGCAATAGTAGGTTCATACATAGCATGTGTATCAGTAAATATAGCTATCTCTCTTCCTGTATATATATCATTTTCTTTTTTAATTGTTAGTTTGCTATCAATATATTTCTTTATACTATCAAGCTCTTTTACCCTACTGTCACTGACATATTTGCCATTTCCAGAAGTAAACACTCTCTTTGGATTATCAATCACAGTCCCTTTCTTTTGTGTAATAATAAAAGGTAAATTATATCTTTTATGATACATAATTTCATCACTATTAGGTTTTTTACCATTAACAAGTATAATACCACATGGTTTTAATCCTTCCCTATATAATAATGTTTCGGCATTTTGTTTCTTCACAGAACTAGTTTCTAATATTCCTCTCTGATTTCTATATTTGTCGGCCACAACTGCACTATTCCTTTCTACCATGCAATGATTACTTCCCATATTAGATAAAGAACTACATATAAAGCTATTATCATATATAGTATCATATGCCAATATACAATCACAGTAATCATAATAATATTTCTGCCCTCTATAACTAATTGGACTAAAAGAAATAAAATTACTATTACCGCTACTATAACCATTAACCAAATCTTCAATATTCTCTCTACTACTTACCACATGTGCATATAATACATAATTTTTATCACTAAAATCAAATACCTCTCCACCATAAAGTTCCATATATTCCCTATTGTATATACCAGGTACCTTTCTCGCATATTCTAAAGTAGTTAAATTATACATACTATCAAGTTCATACAATCTTCTAATTTTACTCTTAATATCTATAATATCATTAATCATTCTATTAACAGGAGTATCTTCCCCATCTATATAAGAAATAACAATTTTAACTAGTTCATCTCTGTCATTAGTAGTAGCCAGTTTATTAATAATATCCATACTAGTAATAATTTCTTCAGTTAAATAGAAAATTTCCTTATTATCAATATTATCTTTTTGTAGTATCTTCAGTAATGAAATATTACCAATACTATCAAAATAATTACTATTATAAGCAATAATATTATTAAAAAATATATCTTTAATTCTATTAATATAAGTATTCTTATCAAGTATTTCTTCTTTATATTTACTAAATTCTTTCTTTTTAATTTCATCTAATTCATATAAAGTTAAAGGAGTACCAGCAAATTTTCCACTAAAAAGTAAATACAAATTACTTTTATCATTATCATTAAGTATACATTTTTTATTACTTATATCTAATAATAAATTTTTATATAAATTATAATTTTTAATTACTAAATTCAAATTAATAATCATCGTAGCATTATTCAAAGTATTATCAAAATAATTATCAAATAAATATTTTTTAACATTAATAAAATCATTTATTTCATTATTATTATTAATTTCAATTATATTATCAATTAACTTGTTACCAAATTCATAACTACCATATTGAAAGAATAAACTAATATCCATTTCAATTTTATTGAAAAATTCTTCTATATTTCTTAACAACTCAAAAATATTTCTTCCATTACTATATTTTATAATAATACTACAATAATTTATCTTCTCATCACTAACATCAAATATTTTAAATATAACATTTTGCACAGTACGAATAAATTTACTGGAGGTAATATTGCTATTACTTAAAAATTTATTTAAAGTATCGCTATCATATTTACTTAAAATGTTTTTTATATATTTATTATTTTTTTTATATATTTTATCTTGAACATTATTAGTTAAAGAAGTAATTATATCAATATATCTATCATTATTTTTTTTATTATAAATAAGATTATCCCAATCAATATTAGATAAAAATTCTTTTATATAGTCATCTTTATATTTTACTATAAAATCAATAATATTATTATCATAAGTATGAGTATTTAAAACACTGAATATTTCTTCATCAATAATTTTATTATTAATAGTATTAACAATCAATTTATCATTATAATAGTGATAATTAACATAATCCAAATATTTCTTAAGATCATATCTATTTAACTCATTAATTAGATCATCACACCTACGATTAACAATCATTTTTTTAAATTCCAAGTTTATATTTTTATAATTATATAATTTTCTTATTACTTCACTAACACTAAGCTTATCGATATAATCATTTAAATAATTAATATTATTATTTATTATAACTTGAACATATTCTTTAGGTAATTTTTTTACTTCAAGAAATCTGATACATTCTTCTTTTCTTACATTATTAATAACTTTATTAATCTTTTGTTCATTTCTATCTAGTACAATACCAATAAGTGTTTCATTTTTAAATGTTTTATCATAAAGATCTCTAATATATCTACAATTAATAGCCCTAGATAAATTTTTTAATAAACTTGGTTTATATTTTTGAATAAAATCAACATTATTAAGACAATCTCCATTTTTAGAAAAATCAAAAGTAAGCCTATATATTAGTTCTCTATTTGAAGTAGAATAAAGTACTCTAACAAATCTTCTTTTTTCAGTAGATAAAATGTATTCTCTACATTCATCATCGATTGTATTTTCTAACAATACACTAATAATATTATAATTATTTATATTTTTTTTTACACAAAGCTTCTTTAATTTATCAACAATCATATCATCTTTAAGTATTCTTACAACCTCATAACTTACATTAAGTAAGTCTTTTACAATATATTCTTTTAAATCATAATCTAAACTCTTCTTTAATAGTATTCGTAACTCTTCACCATTAAAACCATATTCCAAAATATATTTCTTTACATATTTAGGCATATCTTTATCAGACAAACAATTCTCAATATTAACATTTTCTTTTAAACCTTTAAAATATTTTCTTAACAAATTCCAATTATTTGCGCGATCACTATCGTTATTTAATTTTCTATAAACTATACGATTTATTCTTAACTTATCCTTTTTTAAAATATCTTTATCAAGTAGTAATGCCATCAGTTCATTAATACTTTTATTTTTAATATCTTTTTTATCCATATAATTCCCTCAAAATCGCCATTATTATATATAAAAAGACATTAAATGTCAATCTAATGTCTACTTTATTTGTCCTAAATATTCATCAATACCTTTTATTGTCGTATAAGTAACAATAACAAATCTTCTTAATCTAAATTTATCACTACCAACATGAACCAAATTATCACTATTATTAGATTCACCAATAAACGCCATTGTAAATCCAGCTTCTTTTAGCATCTTTATAGAATATTCATTATATTCATAGAATGGATAAGCTATATATGTTGATCCTCCTAATTTTTCTCTACTTGTTTTTAAATCTGTTTGTATTTCTTCCACTCTAAGACATTTTATTCCTCCACCCTGTCCACCAGGACAAACACCAGTATTATGCATATTATTAGTATGTGAATGAAGTTCAATATAATCAGTTGTATAATAAGTACTAGGATCATACCAAGCAGTAACCAAAAATATAGTAGCATACATCTTATATTCTGTAAGCATATCTACTGCTATTTTATCTCTACCGCCATCATCTATTGTCAAAAGAACACTCTTAGGTAACTGTAATTTACCATCAATATACATCTCTAATTCTTTCATTTTCAAAGTAAGAATATCATTTTCTTTCAAATAATCAAGTTGTTCTTTAAATTGTTTTTTAGAGTGACATATAACAGTAGGACACGAATCATTAGGATCATTCTCATCATAAAAGGCATGATAATTAAATACTCCTACTCCACTTGCATTATGCTTATTTGTATTAGTATTATTAATTACCTCTCCTTCATCACTCTTTATATATAGAAGTCTATTATTAAATTCTACACCATACCTATCAGTATCTTTAATTATTATAGGTAAAGAATATCCTTCATTAAAAGAATAAACTAAATTACCATTTTCATCATAAAATTCTGTTTTATCTTTAGTAAGAACATTATTATTAAATACTATATATTCTTTATACCTATTATCTATACTAGATAATTCATTTATTTTCTTTATATCTTTATAATATACATAATATTTATCATCAAAGTCACTTACGTTAAAATATCCATCATTACTATTATCATTATTAAGAGTAAGATCTACATTACTACCTACAAATCCACCTTCTTTATATTCATCATTTTCTTTAGTATATAATTTAACTTCTCCAACAGTAGTAACATACTTACTATAATAATCATTATAATTAATTTTTGTTGATTCCTTATCTTTATTATTTAACATAAAGTATATTCCAGTACCACCTATTAACAATAAAAGAAAAATTATAACAATTAACAAAACTATCTTCTTACTATTCTTATTTTTTCTCATAAACACTCCTTATAAATTTCTTATTCAGTAACCACAAATCCACTTGCTATAGGTCTAGTTTCTTCTCTATTATCCCAATTAAATGGATGATTAATAATCTTATTATTTACTACCATAACACTAGAATTACCACCATCTAGATTAGCAGCATTATATGCATGATATCTAAGTAATATTTTTACTAAATCATTCATATCAGCTCCTTTACTTTTAAGACTCCTACCATCTATAACTAGAAATAATACTATACCATCTTTTCTCTGTGCAATAGCGGTTCTCGGATGAACACCATAACCTCCATTACCATTTATAAAGGAACTCTTACCATTTACTATTAAAAATGGTCCAAATTCTACTGCATCTCTAATGCCTATTTCTATTGCCCTACTAGTACTAATTTTACCAAGATACAATTTATTATCATTAGTAAAACCTATAATACCACCGCCATAAGCACCTCCTGTACCATTAGAAGAGTTAAGTACTTTACCTCCAGATATAATAGCTCCAACTGGAGCACCACCATTTCCTTGTCCACCAATATCAGCAAAACCACCACCATTAATAGCGAGAACTGCCCCTTCTCTCTTAGCCATATCAACTAGATACTCTCCAGTAACACCAAGATTCTTACTATAAGTAACCTTTATTTTTGATGGATCATACACTGCAGCCAAATATCCCGAATAACCATCTTCATCTATTTCAATAATCTTATACACATCATTCTTATTTCTATCCAGTATCTCCCTATCATAATCATCAATATATTCATTCTCATCAGCAGTAATTAAACTAGTATCAGTATCAAAGTCAGGTTCCACCGTACTATGATGTGATAATATTTCTTCTATTCTATCCATATTATAAAAGGTAGTAGCCAAATACTGATGATTCATTGTACCCATCGCTGTAGTAACTAACCAGTCTCTAAAGCCATTATAAGGTCCATATAAAAGAAATAAAACAGTAACCGCTATAACATCACCAATAGATAAAATAATCATAAATATATTATCTCTCTTGTTAGTATTCTTTTCCTTCTTATCCTTATTTTTCATATTATACTTCCTAACTATTATTATACTGCTATTTATTATCTTTAATATACCTGCAAACTCTTTCTATTTCATCATCTTCTATCATAGGAGTGCTCATTCTAATTAAATTCTTATCATTATCCAAATACATTCCATCTTTACCCAAGTTATCTCTGATAGCCTTACCTAAAAACATATTATATTCTCCTCTTGAAGTAAGATAAAAACTAATCTTTGATACATTATCTTTATTAAATAAATCATAAGTATCATCTTCAAGTACACTATCCGTAGATACTACTAAATATATTCCCATAGTACTACCTACTTCTAATAAATAATTAATATCATCTTTAACACTATTATCAAGTTTTAATATTTCATATATCTCATCAATAAATACTACCATCTTATCTCTAGTGTTATTCTTTACTCTATCTTCAAATTCTCTTCTAAGTAAATTAATCTTTACAATAATATCTTCTTCTTTATTAACAACTTCACACACATCACTATATAAATTATAATTAATACCTTGTGAATCAAGTATAACTACTTTAACATTACTATAATTAATTAAAATATTCATAATAATATCATTAAATAAATTAGTTTTACCAGTACCACTAACACCAGTAACCAAAAGACTCTTTTCCTTATCAAAATCAAAAGTAACCAATTTATCATATTCATCAAGACCTAATACTACTTTAAAATCATTATCTACTTTATAATCCTCTAATACTTCTTTTAGACATAAAATATCTTTCTTCATATTATCAACTTTAATAAATATCTCATTATCTTTTACTTTATTCATAACTAATTCAGATGCATTTATTCCTAAAGATAAAGCAATTTCTTTCTTTAATTCTAAAATATCATCATAAGTCTTATCATCATTCCAAGTAACATGATAAACAGTAATACTCCTATAAACTTCATAAGTAACTTTTGGATTAAAACCAAAAGCCTTCAAAGTATTATGTAAATTACTAACAAATAAATCAGCATTTAATATATTTCTAGTATTATCTGACTTAGGATTATTAAGTAACTTTAACATTATTTAACCTTCTTTCTATTTTTAATAAGTATATTACCAGTCATCTCCTTAGGTATATCAAGTCCCATTAAAAATAATACACTAGGAGCAATATCACATAAACTACCATCTAATAATTTTAATCTCTTATCTGTAATAATAAATGGTACTTTATTAGTGGTATGACTAGTATTAACACTACCATCTTTATTTCTCATAACTTCACAGTTACCATGATCTGCTGTAATAATCATCGTATATTCATCTAATAATATATTATCAAGTATCTTACCAATACAAGAATCCACTGTTTCCACTGCTTTTACTGCAGCATTATAATCACCAGTATGGCCTACCATATCACCATTAGCAAAATTAAGTATTATTAAATCTTCTTTATTTTCCGTAATTTCTTTTACTAAAGAAGCTGTAATCATATTCGCAGACATTTCAGGTTCTAAATCATAAGTAGCCACTTTAGGACTAGGTACTAATATTCTTTTTTCACCTTCAAATATCACATCACTACCACCATTTATAAAGTAAGTAACATGCGCATACTTCTCAGTTTCTGCTATTCTAAGTTGTGTAAGACCTTTATTAGATATATATTCGCCAATAGTATTATTAAGTACAGGATGTTCAAAAGCCATAGGACAAAGTACTGTATCAGTAACCTTCATCATTGTAACAACTTTTAAATTATTAATTTTATCTCTCTTAAAGCATTCATAATCATCATTAGTAAATATACTACCAAGTTCTCTTAATCTATCAGGCCTAAAGTTAAAGAATATAATACCATCATTATCTCTTATTAAACCATTTCTATCAGTAGTCGTAGGTACTATAAATTCATCAGTAACATCATTCTTTTGACTATCATACCAAACCTTTTTAACTTCTCTTACTTCAGTACCAATAACCATTGCATTATATGCCTTTTCTAATCTATCAAATCTATTATCTCTATCCATACCATAATATCTACCACCAATTGAGGCAATACTACCTATACCAATAGTTTTAAGTTTCTTTTCCAAAGCCTCAATATATTTAATTCCACTAGTAGGACTAACATCTCTACCATCAGTAAATATATGAATATAAACATTCTTAACACCATTATTTTTAATCATATCAAGTAAAGCAAATAAATGATTAATATGTGAATGAACTCCTCCATCAGAAAGAAGTCCTATTAAATGAATATTAGAATTATTATCTTTAACATGATTAATTACTTTTAATATTTCATTATTATTATAAAAACTCTTGTCTTTAATCTTACTATTTATAAGTTCTAAAGACTGATATACTACTCTTCCTGCGCCAATATTAGTATGGCCTACTTCACTATTACCCATTTGCCCTCTAGGAAGTCCTACATATGTTCCTGAAGCTTCAAGTTCACTATGTGGATATATCTTCCATAATTTATCTAGATTAGGAGTTTTAGCATTATATAAAGCATTATATTTTTTTTCTTTAGTAAGACCTACTCCATCCATAATACAAAGTAATATTTTCTTCATTTATCATCACCTATTTTCCTACCTAATTATATCTAATTATTAATAGTTTTTCAATATATTAGATATAAATTTACATTATTTTATTCTAGTGAAGCCTAAAGTCTTCACTAGCAATTTAGAGCCTATTAATAATAGTCTCTAAATTGAATTCTTTTTTTGGTTATTAAAAAGTTAGTTCGTTTGAACGAACTAACTTTTTTTAATTAAGAATTTATTAAATCTTTTATTGTACTATTTGTGCTAACATATTTAATATCACCAAAACTATAATTTCCTAAATAAGAAAATTCAAAAATACCACTTACAATGCTATTATCATCAATATTATTTTCTTTATACAAAGAATTAATATCTTCATCTCCACCTAATAAATTTATTTCAGTATCATTATCTGTTAAATAAGTGCCAGCAGCCAATTGTAAATGTTTAGAACCGACAAACAATATTTTACCATCAGAAGAAACATTAAAATATTCAGTATTAGAATATCTTGATGAAGTATAAAATAATCTTTCATAATTATCTTTAAATTTATCAATACTTTTTATAATATTACCATCATAATCATAAATAAGTATCATCCCACTAGTACCAACACTTTGAAATGTAATAATGATATCCTTATAAAATGTAACTTGATGTAGAAAATTTATATCTTCTAACTTAAATAAAATATTATTATCTACTATTAATGTTCTATCATCAGCATTAACAATATGATTACCAACATTTTTATTATATTTTTTATTCTCACCAGCATTAAATACTACTGTTTCATTAATTACATCAGAACTATCAGTTACATCATTTGCATTATCATTATTGTCTGTACCTAATAGTTTATCGTAAACAATATAACCACCTAAACATAACACCAAAACAGTTAAAATAATAACCAAAACAATCAATCCCTTATTTTTCTTTTCCATTCTCTCACACTCCTATTAAGATAATAGCATATAGACAAAAAAAAAGCAAGTTTTTTACTTGCTTACTGGTAATACTGATATACTTCTAGCTATATCAAGTAATTCACTTTTAGATAGTTTATCGCTAACTACATAATATTCTATATTATTATCAATCCAATTTACTGAATTATCATTAACTATAGCCACAGTTGAAGCCATTAATTCAAGTTCACCATATGTAGGAACTATTAAATGTTCTTTTTCATAAGTAACTGTCTCTTCAATTAACATAAATGGATTATCACCATCAAATGTAAGAATTAATCTTTCTCCATTATCTTTACTTACCTTCTCCTTATTAGAAAGATAAGTATTAACAGGTAAATACATTGGATAAATAACATCCTCTATTGTACTAGTTTGTTTAGTTTCAGTAGTCTTATCTTTATCAGTATTTGTGTTAGTGTTAGTATTTGTATTTGTGTTAGTATTTGTATTTGTGTTAGTATTTGTATTAGTATTATTTTCAGTAGTCTTATTATCATTAGGAGTTTCTTCTTTAACATCTATGATTTCTTTTAAATCAAAATAATTATCATTAAATTTACTATTTAAATCTATCTTATCAAAATTCATAGTAATTTGAGCAGTTCCATTAGTATCCATAACAGTAACTTTCTTTATATTAGCTTCTTTATCCAGTAATATTTCTTGTTTAACTAATTTCTCATTATTTGGATAATTAGCAGCCACTACTATCTTATAATTATTACCATCTTTAGTAAATGTTCTATTTTCATCACTTAAAATATCATCAAGTAATGGTTTAAGTAAATAAACTTGTGAATTATTATAAGGCCAATCACTTTGAAATTTAAAACTCTTATTAATTCTCGGAGTAACAACATATACTCCATCAGAGTTACGAAGAATTATTTGTTCATGATTATTAACCTTATTAGTTAAATTAACCTTATAATTATCTCCCTTAGCATAAGATACTTTAACATCATAAGTATATAAATCTTCATTATTAACTATCTCTAAAGTACCTTCAATATAGTAAGATTTAGAATTATTAATCTTCTTTTCTAAATCTTTTATAATACTACTTTCACTAGTCTTACCACATCCTGATAATAGAAACACTCCCACTAGTAGTATAAACAAAATTTTCTTTTTCATTAGTCCTCCTTCTTTCTAATCAATTATATTAATTAAAATTTCTAATATGATGAATAAATTAACATTTTTTGTACAAAATAAGAGTAAAAAGGAGGATAATTATATGAATACATTATACAAAATAGCATTAACATTAGGTATTATAGGTTGTATAAACTGGGGACTAGTAGGAATATTTAATTTCAATCTAGTAGAATATCTATTTGGTGATGGAACTCTTCTTACAAGAATTGTCTATATACTAGTATTAATATCAGGACTTATTAGTATTGGTATATTTACTAAAGATTTAGATTAAAATTTAAAATTAATACTTATAAGTTATTTTGCATAAAGCAAGATAACTTTTTCTTTATATAAATGTCAATTTTAAATTATTTATTCAAGTTATATAGATTTTTTCCATAATATATAGTATAATTAAATAGGTGATATTTTTGAATATTAGAACAAACTTTAATAGTACATTTGCTAATCGTGGTATGTCATTAGAAAATGATATAAATGAAACAAACAAATACTATGTAGACTATGATATCGCTTTAATATATAAAAAGCCTACACCTATTAGAATAACAAAAACCAATTATAAAAATATGCGAATAACTGATGGTTTTTTTGAAAGTCCATCTACTCTCGATTATAATGGCGTATATAAAGGATATTATATTGAGTTTGATGCTAAGGAAACGAGAAGTAAAACTAGTTTCCCAATAGATAATATTCATAAACATCAAATAGAATATATAAAGAAAGTAATAAAACATAATGGTATTGTCTTTCTAATAGTAAGATTTTCTACTTTAAACAAAAGCTTTGTTTTAAAAGGAGAAAACTTGATAGATTACATAAACAATAATGAAAGAAAGTCAATACCACTATCCTACTTTGAAAATAATACTTATGAAATAGGAATAAAATATACTCCAAGATTAGATTATATTAAAATTGTTGATAAACTAATAAATGAACATAATAATTAGCATATTATTTATAATAATAACTATTTTAAGTATTATAATTTTCAAAGTAAAAGGGTTATTTATATTAATTATTACTTCACCATTATATATTATATACCTTAATTCAAATAAAATAATGAGTATCATAAAAAAGAAAAAAGAAGGTAATAATAAAGATAATTTATTAGAAAGAAAGGAAGTTGAATTTGTGAGTTCAAGTAGTAGAAGAGGAAAAGTAAAAGATGACAAAAAGAAAAAAATTAAACCTCAAAATAAAAAAATAAAAAATAAAAAAGAAAGAAAAAATAAAGATAAAAAGAATGTTATAAGAAAAATATTAATTATATTGTTAGGATTTGCTATTTTTTGTATATTTTCAATAGCAGCTTTTATGATTTATATTGTAATTAGTACTTCAAGTTTTGATCCAAACGCCTTAGTAAATCAAGATCAAACTGTACTATATGATAAAGATGGTAATGAATTTGCTACCTTAGGAGTGCAAAAAAGAGAATCAGTAACCTATGATCAATTACCCCAAGTCCTTGTAGACGCTATCGTAGCTACCGAAGATTCCAGATACTATCAGCATAATGGTGTTGATATGGCAAGATTCTTAAAAGCAACTGCTCTTAACTTAATTGGTAGAGATGATGCCGGTGGTGCATCCACTCTAACCATGCAGACAGTAAAAAATAATCTTACAAAAAAAGATAGCTTAGAAACAAATAAAATCAAAAAAATAATAAGAAAATTTCAAGACGTATACTTATCCGTATTCTTTATGGAAAAGAAATATTCTAAAGAAGAAATATTAGAATTCTATGTAAATGATAGTTGTCTGGGCGGAAGTGTGTATGGAGTTGAAGAAGCAAGCAAATATTATTTTGGCAAAGATGTATCAGAATTAAGTCTTCCTGAAGCATCATTACTTGCAGGTATGTATCAAGCGCCAAATAAATATAATCCATATAGAAATCCAGAAAAAGCCGAAGAAAGAAGAAATACCGTTTTAAAATTAATGGTTAGACATGGATATATAACTGAAGACGAAATGAAAATGGCACAAGCCGTATCAATAGAAAGTATGTTAGTAGGAGCTAAAGCAGATACTGATTATCAAGGATATGTTGATACAGTAATCGATGAAGTAGAAAAATTAACTGGTGACAATCCGGCACTAGTACCAATGAAAATATATACTGGTCTTGATAGAGGTATTCAAGATGGTATCAATGATGTACTAAATGGAACTTCTTATAAAAATTGGGTAAATGATGATATTCAAGCTGGAATAGCAGTAACAAATGTTAATGATGGTACAATAGCTGCTGTAGGTGCAGGAAGAAATCGTGAAGGCGAAAGAAGCTTTAACTTTGCTACTCAAGCTTATAGACAACCAGGAAGTACAGCTAAACCATTATTTGATTATGGCCCAGGCTTTGAATACAACGACTTTTCAACATATACCCTATTCAATGATGAACCTTGGACATATACCAATGGCCCATCAGTAGGAAACTGGGATAGTAGTTATCAAGGATTAATCACTTTGAGACAAGCACTTAGTGTATCAAGAAATGTTCCAGCATTAAAAGCCTTCCAACAAGTAGATAAAAAGAACATCGCAAAATTTGTTAGTTCTTTAGGAATAGATATTGCCTATAGTGCAAAAGATACAAACTATAAAAAATATGATAATGGTGGAGACAATTTATTAAATGAAGCATATTCAATTGGTGGTATGTCAAATGGTGTAACACCACTAGATATGGCTGAAGCCTATGCAAGTTTCGCTAATGGTGGATATCATATTGAAGCACATGCCGTCGTTAAAATAGAATATCGTAATTCTGATAAAACTATAGTAACAAGCGAATTAAAAGAATATCAGAAAGAAAAAGTAATGTCAGACTCAACAGCATATTTAATGAATAATGTACTTCAATATGCCGTTGAACATGCATTCAGTGGTGGCGCTAGAGTCTATGGTTCCACAGTAGCAGCTAAAACAGGTACATCTAACTTACCAGAAGCAACATGTAGAGCAAAAGGTATTCCAGTAGGATCCGTTGCAGATCTTTGGACAGTAGCTTATACTCCAGAATATTCAGTAGCCTTATGGTATGGGTACAAAGAAGTAGATAGTACACATTACCTAAGTAGTGCCAGTGCTCCAAAAGATAATTTAATGAGCTATGTAATAAAAACAATACCAAAAACTACTAAAAAATGGGAAATACCTTCTTCAGTAGTAGCAGTAACAGTAGAAAAAGAAACATGGCCTGCTCAACTACCTAGTGAATATACACCAGATAGTATGAAAATAACAGAATACTTTAAAAAGGGCACCCAACCTACTGAAGTATCACAAAGATATGCTAAGTTACCAGCAGTAACAAATCTAAAGAGTACAAAAGAAGGAAATAATTATAAATTAACTTGGAACTTTAAAACTCCAGATGTATTAGATAGTGCATATCTAAGTAAATATTTTAGTAATTCAGTTTATGGTAATCAATCAGCAAGTTATCTTCAAGCAAGATTAAATTATAATAACAATACCCTTGGAGGCTTTGGATTTGGTATATATCAAAAAACAAATACTGGTAAGCTTGAACTAATAGACTTCATAGATAGTAAAAGCACTGAATATACTTACAAACCAACTTCAAATGGTAGCACAGATATAGTTATTCGCGCAGAATATAAAAACTTTAAAGATAATGCTAGTGATGAAACCAAAGTAACAATTAATACTAATGGTATAAATAATGACAAAGAATTAGAAATTTCATTATCGGGTAATAGTTCATTATCAGTAACTAAAGGAAACTACAATGAAAAAGGAATAATAGTAAAATATAATGATAAAAATGTAACTCTATTAAGTGATATAACATATACACTAAATAATAACACATACAAATCAAAATCTGAATTAGAAGATGAAATAAATAGACTTGAAGCTGACAAGGAAGTTGAAATAACCTACTCTGCTACATATAATAAAATAACTAAAAAGATAACAAGAAAAGTAAAAATCGAAGGATAAAAAATCCTTCGATTTTTCTTTGAAATAATAATTATACATTACATATAACTATTTTTCATTATCTATTAAATATTTAATAATATTAGACAGATGCATACCATGTGATCCCTTAAACAATACCAAATCTCCATCTTTAAGCAAATCATCTATATATCCATAAGATTCATTTTCATTATTAAAATGTTTTAAATTATCATAATTATTATTTTTTAAATATTCATCAGTATACTTAGTTTCATTACCAATAGTAATAATATAGTCTAAATCACTATTAAGTAATACCTTACCTATTTCTTCATGAAGATTCTTACTAAAAGTACCAAGTTCTAAAACATCACCAATTATGGCAATCTTTCTCTTACCTTCTCTTCTAATTAAAATCTCTAGTGAAGATTTAATAGAATCTAATGAAGCGTTATAAGTATCATCTATCAAAGTAGCTCCATTATTTAATTTTTTAAACTCTAATCTATTACTAGTAAGTTTAAAAGTCTCAATACCTTTTTTAATATTTTCTCTATCAACATTACATAATACCCCCATTACATAAGCTACTAAAGAATTATATATAAAAGCAGTATTACCAATATTACATTTAATATTGTTATTATCTATTTTAAACTCAGTTAAATCACTATTAATATCCTTAGCCATATAATCACTATCATTGTTTATGCCAATAGTAATAACCTTATTTAAAGACCTAATGTAATTTATATTATCATGTAATATATCATTATCATTATTAATAATAAGTGGTCCATTAAGTCCTTCAATTATTTCTAATTTAGCCTTCATTATATTTTCTCTAGAACCTAAGTTACCAATATGAGCAGTACCTACATTAGTAATTACCGCTATTGTAGGTTTAGCTATATTAGTAAGAAAAGATATTTCACCAAAATTATTCATACCCATTTCAATGACCATAATATCTTCATCTTTTAATCTAAGTATTGTAAAAGGAAGACCAATATGATTATTGTTATTACCTTCAGTTTTAAGTACCTTATACTTAGTACTAAGTACTGCATATATCATATCCTTCGTAGAGGTCTTACCTACACTACCAGTAACCCCTACTACTGGAATATCATATAAACTTCTTTTATATCTAGCAAGAGCCTGTATACATTTCAATGAATCCTCTACTAAAACAATAGTTCTATCCTTATATTCCAAAGGAATATGATTAACATCAATATTATCTAGTATACAAGCCTTAGCCCCCCTTTCAAGAGCATCTTTATAAAACTTATTACCATCAAAAGATTCTCCCTTAATACCTACATAAACATCCCCTTCTTGAATAGTTCTAGTATCGTGAGAAAAATTATCAAGTACTAAATTAATATCACCACATAATAATTTACCATTAAATTTATCAATTATATCTTTTACATAAATCATATATAACACCTACTCATAAGAATCATTAATAATACTATCAATATTAGATAACTTATCATCTATCTCTTTCAAAGATACTGCACTCTTCTCTACCTTAACCAAAGTCTTATCTTCCTTTTCCTTATCATTATATGTTTCCATACCTTTAATATTATAAGAAGATAATATTCTATCTTTGATTACATAAGAACCATTACTATATCTATCCATAATAGGAATCTCTGTAATCTTAACTTCTTTAGTATAATTATCAGATACAATACCAATTAAACTCTTAGAGTCTTCAATATAAACACTAATAATCTTACTAGGATTACTCTTAATTACCTTCATAAGAAGTATTCCTCTCTTAGCTCTTGAAGTCTTTTCAAATTCTAATAATTTAACTCTCTTACCAGTACCTTTATCAGTAAGTATTGTAATATATTCACTACCAGCATCAAATAATATACCACTGACTACATAATCATCTTTTAAATTAATAGACTTAACACCGGCAGCCTTAATTCCTACTACTGGAACCTCACTAATATCATACCATAGTCCATAACCACATGAAGTAGCAATAAATACTTCACTATCACTAGAGTCAGTAACATTAACTATTTCATCACCATCTTTAAGATTCATCATCTTAATAGGTTTACTATATCTCTGTGCTTTAAATTCATTAAGTAAAGTTCTCTTAATCATACCATTCTTAGAAAAACTTGTAATATATTTTTCTTTATCGAAATCACTAACAAACATAGAATATACTATTTTTTCATTATCCATTAATGGTATAATATTACTAATATGTTTTCCTAAATCTTTCCATTTACATTCAGGTATATCATATACTGGTAAATATAAATAGTTACCTAAATTAGTAAATAATAACATTACATCAGTAGTATTAATATTATACATACCAATAGTATAATCATTTTCTTTAAGTAATGTATCCTCTCCATTAGAAGAACTATAACTTCTATAAGGAACTCTCTTAATATATCCTTCATTGGTAACCACTACTACTACTTGTTCTTTAGGTATCATTCTCGTAGTATCAACCTTAACATCAGCAGCCTCATCCCTAATTTCTGTTCTTCTAGGAATAGCATACTCCTTCTTAATTTTTCTAAGATCATCCTTAATAACTGAATTGAGTTTTTCTGGACTAGTTAATATTTCCTCATATAACTTAATCTTTTCTGCTAATTTCTTCATTTCTTCCTCTAAAGTAACAATATCAGTATTAGTAAGTCTATATAGTTGTAAATTAACTATAGCCTCAGCTTGTTTATCAGTAAATTCATACTCTTTAACTAAATTAATAATAGCATCAGCCTTATTCTTACTTCTTCTTATTAATGCAATAACCTCATCCAATATAGATATAGCCTTAATTAAACCTTCCATAATATGATAACTTGCTCTAGCGGTCTTTAAGTCATATTCTGTACCTTTATATACAATCTCCTTTTGATGAGCTATATAAGCATCTAATATTCCAAGTAACCCAAGTTGCATTGGTCTACGATTAACAATAACAACATTATTAAAGTTATAAGATATTTGTAAATCAGTATTCTTATATAAATAATTAAGAATATTATTAGCATCAGCATCTTTCTTTAAATCAATAGTTATTTGTAGTCCATCTTTATCTGATTCATCTCTTACTTCCACTATACCATCAAGTTTTTTATCTAATCTTACTTCATCTATTTTACGAACAAGTAAAGATTTATTAACATCATAAGGAATTTCATTAATAATAATCTTATTTTTATCAATAACAGCTTTAGCCCTTATATATATTTTTCCTCTACCAGTTTCATAAGCCTGTTTAATACCATCTAAACCAAGTACTATACCACCAGTAGGAAAATCAGGTCCTTTGACATAATTCATTATTGTATCAAGTCTACTATTAGAATTATCTATTCTAAATACAGTAGCATCAATAACTTCACCTAAATTATGAGGAGGCATATTAGTAGCATAACCAGCACTAATACCTGTAGTACCATTTACAAGTAAATTAGGAAATCTACTTGGAAGTACTGTAGGTTCTAATAATCTATCATCGTAGTTAGGAGCCATAGGTACAATACCAGTCTTATCAATATCTCTTAGAAGTTCTCCTGCTATTTTAGAAAGTCTTGCTTCAGTATAACGACTAGCAGCAGGACTATCACCATCGATAGAACCATTATTACCTTGCATTTCTATTAAAGGTGCCTCATTCTTCCAAGGCTGACTCATTCTAACTATAGCCTCATATATAGAACTATCACCATGTGGATGATAATTACCCATTACCATACCAACAGCATTAGCACTCTTTTTAGTAGGCTTATCATAAGTATTATGCTCTTTATACATAGAATATAATATTCTTCTTTGTACTGGTTTTAATCCATCTCTAACATCAGGAATAGCTCTATCTTGAATAATATATTTAGAATATCTTCCAAAACTTTCACCCATTATATCTTCCAAAGAATAATCATATATTCTCTTAATAATCTCTTCCATATATTTACCACCATACCAATTATATAATATTTTTCCTTTGTTTTCAAGGTGTTATACATATTTTTTACACCAGGTATTTATAAAAAAAAGTAAACAATTTATATTTACTTTTATTTTAATAATTATTATTTAACCACAATTACTAGTAGTACTAAGTGAATCTGCAGATAAATAGCATGAATTATATGTATTATATCCACCATATCCATTTGATAAAGTAACAGTAGGCATATAATACCATCCACTAGAAACCTCATCAAGACCAACTTCTAACTTAGTACATTTAGGTATTGAAACAACAACATCTGAAGATGTATTAGGACTCTTACGACAATTTAATCCATTACTTGAAGTAACATACATAGATTTAGTGTGAGAGCCACAAGAAACTTTAATAACATCACATCTATTAACAGTACCAGTAGCAGTAGAACCATTTAATTGTGTATAGTTACAAACATTTGCTTTACAAGTTGAAAGATGATATTTATATCCAGTTCTTGTACATGCATCACCATCAATAGATTCATTACTACAATATTGAAGACTACTTCTAGTTACAACACCCGATTCAACTCTACAATACTTATTATTATAATAACAAGTTTGACCAACACAATTAGTTATATAGTAAAAACTATTATTTATACATCTATAATCATTAATAGTATCAGAGCCAACACTCCAATTGACAATTAAACTTGTAGTACAATTGCCATTACTAGCATCGCAAAAATCAGAATAACTATAAACATAAGATTGGCTATAAGTTTTAGCAGAATTTTTATCTATCCATTCCTTACCAGAAGGTGCAGAATATCCCGATTTAACAATTTCAAGATTATTACTACTATTATAATCAATAAGACCATCTGAAGTTAAAGAATCACCATAATTTAAAGTAGTAATATAATTAACACCATTCTTATGTATAAGACCATTTGAATCAACATAGTATCCTCTATTAATACTATCTTGTGTTAAACTACCACCATTAGTATAATAGTTAATATAAATTTTATTAGCAGTCCACTTAGCGTATAAAGTTGCATTTGCATTTGCAGTATATTTACTTCCAGGTTGATATGAAGTACCAGTTCCCCCACTATTAAGATACCAACCATTAAAAGTATAACCAGTTCTTTTAGGTTTCTGACTACTAAGTGTTAGTGTTTCTCCATATTTTTTTGTTTGCGCACTAGGAGCGTTGCTACCACCATTAGCATTATATGAAATAGTAAATATTTGCACCCATTTAGCATAAAGAGTTATATTGGCATTAACAGTATATGTGCTTCCAGGTTGATAAGGTGTACCATTACCATCGGCCTGAGTATTCCATCCAACAAATTCAAAACCACTTCTAGTAGGAATAGCAGTAGTCAATGTCAAAGGAACGTCTTCTGTTTTAATCTGACTACTAGGAGCATTACTACCATTATTAGCATTGTATGTTACAGTATACTTATTAACTTTTTTCCATTGTGCAAACAATATAACATCATCATCAACAGTATATGTAGCTCCGGGTTGATATGTAGTACCAGTACCAGCGTTAATATTATTCCAGCCTTCAAATGTATAACCTTCTCTTTTGGGAACCACATCACTCAATGTTAACGAAACACCTTTACGCTTAATTTGCCTTGAAGGCAACGTACTGCTATCACCACTATTAGCATTATAAAAAACATAATAAATAATATTATTAGGAACTATTTTCATATAACTAGGTAAAACAATATCATCTTTACTTGTGCTAACACCAATAGTAAAAGTAATGTTACTAGAAGTATTATTAGTAACACTAATTAATACATTATAACCATTCAAATCAAGAACACCACTCGGTGTAGAACAATTTTGTTCGGAATAGTTTACACCAAATGTCAAATCATTACTATTTCCACTATATGTATACCATACAGCGTAATTAACATTAGCAATACTATCATCATTATAAATTGCAAAATTAATATCTCTAGTAGAGTTAGCACCAACAACTACATCTATAGATTCATAAATATCGCTATCATAAGTTAAACTAGTAGAAAAATATATTGGACTATTAATCTCTGCACTTGCAGTAAAAACTGCAAAAGTGGAACCAACGCCGAGACCAATCAAACCTATAGTTATAACTAAAATCAAATATATCGTTTTCATTGAAATTTTAGTTTCCATAATATACATTCCTCCTTATTTGCTAAAGAAATTTAATATACTAACTACATCAACTTTAGATATATGTATTAGTATTGCAGCCATTGCTAGAAATGGCCCAAAAGGTATTAAATTATCTTTTCTACTAAACAACATATAAACTGCTACTGGAAAAGCAATAAAAGTAGCTAAAAATATATCACATATACATAGAGGATATCCAATTACTATTCCAAATAGAAACATTAATTTAATATCTCCTCCACCCATAGATTCTCTCTTAAATAGCCTATCCCCTATTAATTTTATCACATACATAGTAATAAAAGCAAGTATTCCTGCAATAATTTTATCAGCAGTATATTCAAGTCCAAAGAAGATAAGTTCAAGTAGTATAATTAAAATTGCAGTTACCGCTATAACTTCATCTAATATAATCATATATTCAATATCACTTACAATAATAGTAACTAAACTAGATATAAATATTAAACTAATAACAAAGTTGTAACTAAAACCAAATGAATGGTAAGAAGTACAGAATAATACTCCAGTAATAACTTCAACTAATAAGTAACTTATTGGTATTTTATTATGACAACATCTACTTTTACCACCTTGTATAACATAAGATACTACTGGTATTAATTCGTACCATCTAAGTTTATGTTGACAACAGTGGCAATGACTTCTAGGATATAATATAGATTCGTTGTTAGATAGTCTCACAGCTAAATTATTAAGAAAACTTCCCATCACTGTTCCAAAAATAAATATTATTATATATATATATATTTCCATAAAATCACCTATAAAATGTCATTATACATACTAAACATTGGAACAAATATAGCGAGCAATACTACACCAACTATTCCCGCAAGTAATATTATCATAACAGGTTCTATTAAACTTTTTAATCTTTGAATTAAAGCCTTTTGTTCTTCTTCATAATAAGAAGCAACATTTTCCATCATTACCCCAAGTCTACCAGTTTTCTCTCCAGTAACCAACATTTCATAAGCAATTCTAGGAAAAGCCCATTTATTTTCGAAAGCCTTAGATAATCCAGCACCAGTACTAAGATTAGTAACAGCTTCTTTTATTATATCTTTATATATCTCATTATTAGTAACTTTACCTAGCATTTCAATGCTATCAGTAATAAATACATCATGTCTAATAAGTGAAGAAAAAGTCTTAGTAAACATAACTATCTGATTATCAATTATTACATTTTTAATTATTGGAATATGCATAAGTATATATTGAACTATATACCTAAACTTCCTAATATTTTTATACATAGCAATAAGTATGATAACAACGCCTACTATTGCAATAAGAATCTTAATAATATTATCTTTAACAAAATTACTTGCATTAATTAAGAATACTGTAATACCAGGAAGACTAGCTCCTAATTGACTAAATATATCTTCAAATCTAGGTATAATAAATATAAGTAAGAATGTTAATACCGCAATAGCCACAACTAGAACAACACTTGGATAAGTAAGTGCAGATATTATTTGTTTTCTATTAGTATCAGCAGTCTTGTAATAAGCTGCCATATCATCTAGTGCCTCAGTCAAATTACCAGTAAGTTCCGACGTTTTAAGCATATTAATAAGTAGTTTAGGAAATATATTTCCCTGTCTAGCAAGTGCCTCACTAAAAGGAGCACCAGTATTTAGCTCATATAATATTTTTTTATATAAATTCTTTCTATTCTTATTCTTAGTTTGCTCATCTAACATAACAATAGAATCAGTAAGTGGAATACCACTCTTAATATAGGTAGATAACTGTGTTAAAAAGAATACTAAATCTTTATATTTCATAGGTCTTTCTAATGTTAAAAAATCACCAAATTTACTAATTTTAGTTTCCTTAATTTCAAGTATCTTATATCCTTGACTATTTAAAAAAGACTCTACATCTAATCTTCTAAAAGCATCAAAATAGCCCTTAACAGTCTTACCTTCTTTGTCGTAGCAGGTATATTTATATCTTGTCTTAACTCTACTCGCAGCAGCATTACCACTAATAGTTTGATTAGAAGAAAAAACAGCATTATTATTACTAGTATTATTAACATTTTTACCATTCATAATATAATCACCTATTCTATAAATAATTATAACATAGAATAATCTATTTTTTAACATTTTTTTATAAATTTCATATATTATTTTAGAAAGGGAGTATTATATATGTATGGAAATAACTTTGGATATCCTTTTATTGGTGGGATGCCTAGTCAAATAGTACCTCCAATGGCAGGAAATATGATGGGCCCCATGATGGGAGCCCCATTAAGGTCTGGAGGTGGTGGTCTTCGTTCATTATTAGGTCTAGGAGGTAGAGCGGCAACAGGTACCAGTGGTTTTAACTTTACTAGTCTTTTAAATGGTGCCTCAAAAACACTTGGAGTAGTAAAAGATGCCATCCCCGTAGTCAAAGAAGTAGGACCAATGATGAATAATATGCGTTCTATGCTAAAAATAGCCTCAGTATTCAAAGATGAAACAGATATCACTAAAAAAGAAGATACTTCTTCATCAAAACAAGCATCTTCAAGTATAAATAGTAATAGTACTACTACTCAAAAAGTAGAATATACAAATCAAACAAATAACCAGCCAAATTTCTTTCTATAAGAAATTTTTTTATTTTATATACTTAATATCAAACTTATTATATATAAATTTGATTACAAAATAACTAATACTAGTATAAATAATAGTCATAAATATACTATGAATAATAATATTAAATAAAAGTATAATACTATAATCCATATATCCAGTAATCATTAGTATTATAAAAGATAATATATGATAAATAATAATACCAATATAACTAATAATATTAGTCATAAAAACATTTTCTGGTAATACATTATATAATATTTTAATAACTATCCCAATAATAATAAATATAAAAGTATTAACAAATATTGTTGAAGTATAAAGAATATCAAATAATATACCAAATATAAATATAAGTATAAAAAACTTCTTATCATTATCAAAATAAGGATATATAATAGCAAAAGATATAATTATATATATCGTAGTAAAATAACTAATATTAGATAAAGTACTAGGAAATATATTAGACATAATACCCTCAAGTAAAAAAGAAACAACTAAATATATAATACTAATAATCATTACTATCTTTCCTTTTTAATATACTAACATAATTAATATCTGTAAAATCACTTGATGGTTTAACCTTAATAATCTTCGCCAAATCATACGAATCAGTAGATATTTCACTAACAGTACCTACTAAAATACCCGAAGGAAATATACCACCAAGTCCAGAAGTATATACATAGTCTCCTACTCTAACATCTTTAGTATTACTAATACCTTCTACTTCCAAATAATTATCATTATAATCATAACTATTAATAAGACCATATAAATCATAATCGCCATTACTTATATGAACAGATATCTTATTATTAGTGTCACTAGTGGTAATAAGTCTAACATCAGAAGTAAAAGTACTAGTCTTGATAACCTTACCTATTAACCCCTTAGAATTAATAACAACCATATCCTTCTCTACCCCATTATAAGTACCCTTATCTATCGTAATAGTATTATACCAAAAACCAACATTTCTACTGACAACCGTGGCATTTAAATATTCATAGTCAGATAAATTATGTTCAATATTAAGTTCTTCCTTTAACTTTTCAAGTTCTCTTCTAAGTTCAATATTCTCAGTCTCAATCGAAGTAACTCTATCAAGTGAAGTTTCTAATATATCATTATTTTCTTCTACATCTTTAAGTTCATTATAATCATTTATTTTACCAGATACAAATCTAACCGGATATGATACAATCTTCTCAGTATACACTAAAGCATCTCTAATAAAAGATTCAACCTTATTAAGTTTTCTATCTTCTTTAAGAGTAAAAGAAAATATAACAAAAATAATAATAATTAAAACAATAATACCAATAACAATATATTTCTTAGGTATACTTCTTTTATTTTTCATAAACATTTATATCACATTCCCATCGTATTTTATTATATAATATTTTTAATTAAATTAAAAGTATTATAAATTATTATCTTGATAAAAACTATAATAATTACCCTTACCAATAATAATATGATCAATTAAATTAATACCATGTAAAATACCAATATCTTTAATTCTTTTAGTAAGTTCAATATCATTACCAGAGGGACTACTATTACCTGAAGGATGATTATGAATACATATAATATAACTAGCGGACATTAAATAAGCCTCTTTAAATATCTCTCTAGGATGTACTAAAGAATAATTAACAGTACCTTTAAATAATAATTTCTTATCTATATATTTCTTTTGATTATCTAAATAAACAACATAAAAGAGTTCTTGTTTCATACCATCAAATAAATTATGAAAATAATTAATAATAGATTCAGGATTAGTTAAATATACTAATTCTTTATAATTGTCTTCTAAATAAACTCTTCTTCCTAGTTCAATTGCGGCCATTAACTCTATTGCTTTAATATTACCTACTCCATTTATCTTAGATAAAGTATTAACTTCCATATTTTTAAGTTCATTAATATTATTAACTGAACTAAGTATATTATGAGATATTTCTTTTAAGCCATACTTTCTAGTACCGGACTTAAGTATTATTTCAATAAGTTCTTCATTAGATATATTCTCTCTACCATATTTAATAAATCTTTCTCTAGGTCTTTCCTCACTAGGTAAACCTTTTAAGTTCACTTAACCTCACACCTCTTTCTATATAAAGTAAAGCGTAATGTGTTGTTACTTTACTAGTACCTTCTCCTTAGTACCTTCTCCTTTCATAAAGATTTTGCTCTTAATAAAATCTAATAATAATAAACTAAAATATCTCTTACGAGTTTGAGCCTTAATATGACTACATTATATTATTTAATACTATTAAAGTCAATAAGAACTGATAAGTTAATATCAGTTCTTATTTTAATTATTATGTTCGCTTTAATTCCAAGGTATTAAAGTGCTGTTATTAGCCTTTAGGTCTAATAACAATGTATCTACATACCTATCATATATAAGCCATATCCATATATTCAAATAATTTATATATAAGCAAGTTATTTCTTCTTCATCCAGTTCTTACCATCTACCACTCTAGCAACAACCATTGAATTAGACAAATCACCAACAACATTAAGCATAGTGGCTGGAGCATCTATTATCGTAGCAATAATAGTAAGTATCGGAAGAGCACCAGTACCATATCCCATCATAGTAAGAATCATCATCTCCGATATAGTACCACCCCCTATAGGAACAGCAGTAACAAGTAAAGTAGCCACTAAAGCAATAAGTAGTATTTTAAATATGCCATCAAAACCACTAATATTAGTACCAAATAAACATACTAAAAACATAATCTTAAATACACTACCAATAATAGAACCATCCTTATGAAAACTAGTACCAAGAGGTATTACAGTCTCTGCTATATCATCAGGTACTCCTATCTTTTTAGCACATTCAGCATTAACAGGAATAGAGGCAGCCGAAGAACAAGTAGCAATTGAAGTCAAACTCGCAGGTATAGCATTTTTCCAGAATCTCTTAACTCCTTCTAATCTACCCGCTATAAAAGCATATATTGTATACATAATAAAGTAAAATAATAAACATACTATCGTATAAATAACAAAAGTCTTAATATACCCAACTGCTATTGCACTACCAAATGTACCAACTAAAGAAGCCGTACAACACATAAATCCAATTGGAGCATAGTACATAATAATATTAACTACCTTCATAATAACTTCATTAAAAGATTCTAATACTTCTCTAGCCTTATCACCCTTATTACCAGCCATATTAATTGCTATTCCAAATATAATAGAAAACACTAAAAGAGCAATCAAATTATCCGTATTAAGTAAATCACCGAACTTACTAACAGTAAGAGTCTTCGCTGTTCTTTCTAATATATTAAGTTCTTCTACTTCAGTATTCTCTATTAAAACACTCTTAATATCATTAACTTTATCAGTATCAACTAAATTAATCTTATAAGTAGAAACAAATCCCACTACTACAGCCACTAATGAAGTAACAATAAAAGTAACAATCGTTGTAATCATAATCTTACCAAGTCTCTTAGGACTCTTAATCTTAGATATAGATACCGTTATTGAAAGAAATATAAGTGGTACCACTACTACCAAAAGCATATTAATAAATATATCCCCCAAAGGACTAAGCACACTAGCCTTCTCTTTAAATATAAGACCAATAATCGTACCAATAATAACAGCCATTATTAGTACAATACTAGACTTATAACTCTTCATAAACTTCTTCATAATATCACCTTCCTAATACCATTATATTATTAACAAAGAAATAATATAAGTATCATAAATCCACACTAAATATAAATAATTTTACTAAAATCCACATCTATGTTATAATGAATGTGAGGTAACTATGAAAAAATATATAAAATTAAATAATAACGATAATCATCTATCATTAGGTAACTTTACCAGAGTAATAAAAGAAAATACTATCAATAAAACAAGTGCTCTTCAAACAGAAATATTTAGTACTCTATTTAATACTACTAATATAAATGATACTACAATAAATAACTATTGTATTGGTATAAGAAGTATAAATAATGCTTATAAACAGCAGTATATAATATATAAAAAGAACTATCCAAAAGATAACTATATATTATTAGATATTATAATAAATTTATTAACTATAATAACTGGTAATATCTATTCAAATCTAACTAAAAAAGAAAAGATAGATTTAATAAATAATAACCCCTTATTAAAAACAGTAACTATAAAATTATATAATATTAGTAAAAATGATAAAGAAGTATCTAAAGAACTATCAAGTAATCTATTAGAACTAATAAATAATAACAATCTATGCATTGCTCTTACTGAAATATTATTCTTTATCATATTAGATAAAAAACAACCTATCTATGAAGATAATATCAAAAAAGAAATAATAGAAAATCTTCTAAGCAACACTCTAGTATCCCCTCATGAACTCGAAGAATATCTAAATCTAAAACTAAGTGAAGGTATAAATTATAATTATTCATTAAATACCCTAGCCCAAAACAATAATCCCTATGCTCTATATGAATTAGGAAGAGAAGAATACAAAGGTTATATCAAAGGATATCCAAGATATGATATAAGTTATAACTACTTCACTAGAGCTTCTTTAAAAGATCATCCAAGTAGTTATTATATGCTAGCTAAAATGTTAATAAATAAAAATATTGGAAATGGTACCAAGAAAGATTTAAAACTAGCCTATGAATATCTAAATAAATCAGTATCTCTAGGTAATATAGCCTCAGTTAATCTATTAGGAAATATGTATAAAGAAGGATTATATGTAAAAAAAGATATAAATAAAGCCATATTGCTATATGAAGAAGCCTCTTCACATAACTATGTTTATGCCTATAATAATCTCGGTAAAATATATGAAAATAACAAAGAATATCAAAAAGCCTTCAAGTACTTTGAAAAAGCCTCTCTACTTGGAGAATCATATGCTCTAAATACTCTTGGAGAATACTATCGTAAAGGAATATATGTAGATATAGATTTAAATAAAGCTTTCACCCTATATAATAAAGCCATTCAAGTACCAATAGATAATATCTATTACTATGCCTACTATAACCTAGCCAAATACTTCTATTTAACCGGAGACATTGTCTTAGTAAAAGATATAAATAAAGCTATTAACTATCTTGTTATAGCGGCCAATAATAATATTATCGAAGCCTCTATCTTATTATTATACATCTATGTAGACAAATACCTAAAAGAACTAGATACAAGTATCATATCCAAGATAAAAGAACTAACTCTAACTATTGAAAAACATCCTAAGTATAATAAAGAAATAAAAAAAGAAATAGATAGTAATCTATTAAAATTAAAACAAAATAAAAAAATAAATATAGATATCATATTCTAACTATATTTATTTTTCTTTTATATATTTATCACTAATATAAGTAAATAGTAATAAATAGGCAATACCAAGAAGATAACCTCCTAGTACATCAGAAGTATAATGAACTCCTAGATATATTCTAGTTAAACCAACTACTAGAATAAGTATTGATAATATACTAATTAATAAATATTTTATCTTTTTATTCTTAACATAATTATAAGTTAAATATATCAAATATCCATATACTACCATACTAACAGCACTATGTCCTGAAGGAAAACTCTTACCAGCCTCAGTAATAATATTAATACCACTAGGTCTATCTCTACCAATAATATTTTTAATTATTACATTATTAAGTACTACAATACCAAGTAAATTTAAAATAATACAAATATTAATCTTCTTATTTCTAAACATAAATAAAGATATAATAGTAACAATACCAATAACAATAGTACCACCTATATTAGTAATAAATTTAACTATCTCATCCATATTATTACTTCTTAATTTAGAAATAATATTATATCCAATATCATCTATATATAATTTATTCTTAGTGATAACAAATATCATAATAATAGTAAATAATATTAAACACACTTCAAGTATTATCCATCTAAATTTCTTCCCTTTAATTATAATCACCCTCTTTTAACTTATCAACAAGTTTAGCATATACCTTCTTCATATGATCTTCACTTGAAGAACTAACCATCTTATCAATATCTATCCAGTTAACCCCGCTATTCTCATCTTCTTTAATTAATAATTTCTCATTTTCATCAGCTTCAAAAATATAAGTAGCATTTAAATGAATATGACTAGAAACAAATTCACCTCTCTTAATATGACTTTTAACAGGTAATACATCTATAGCATAAAAGTCTTTAGATAAAGCTTTTAGGTTCTTAATACCAGTCTCTTCCATAACCTCTCTCGTAGCCACTTCAAGTAAATCACTTTCGCCATCAGCATGACCCCCCGGCCAAGCCCAAGAATTATAAATATTATGATATATCATAAGTACTTTACTTCTATTCTTATTAACAATAAAAGCCGAACTACAAAAATGACCAAATATATTCTTCCTAGTTAATACATCATTAAAAGTATCCATAAACTTCAAAATATATTTCTTATCACTTTCTTCTTGCTCGTCATAAGGTACATAATTAACAATTCTTTGTCTTAATTCATTCATAAATCACCACCATCTTATTTATCATTTATTTCAATCAGATTTTCAAAATATCTAATATTATCATCTAATATAATTTTAATTTTTTTATTTTCAATTAATCTATCTATCAAATAAGCCCACATATTATCACTCAAATATATATCTTTCATTAATTTTTCTACTAGTTTGTTCGTTTTAACTTTGCCTATTGATTTCAAATTTTCTAATATATAATTATCATAAAAATCAATTGAAACAGATTTTACATAGCCATCACTAATTATTCTAAAATCAGAGTTTTCACTAACTAAATTATTCCAAATTTTTACATTATTATTTATCTCTGTTTCTGTTAACTTATGCTCTAGTTTAGATAGTTCTTCTAACTCTTCCTCTCTCATTACACTAGGAGATAAATAATCTCTATTGTATTCTTCACTATAAAGAACATATAGTTCATAATTATATTTTTTTATAATACTACAAACATATAACATAATTAAACTTGAATAAATATCTTTTCTACCTAACCAAACTCTTATTTTATTCTTCTTTATTATATTATCAATAATTGTGTTATATTCATTTTCAAAATTAACATCACTTTCTTCAAAATATAACTCTTCAGGTATCTTAATTTTATGATTTACAACATTAGATAAATCACCAACATTAAATTTAACATTAAACATTAAAATTCCCTCATTATTAAGTTTACTCTTTTTCATAGTAGAATAACAAGATCTACCAAACACTATATTTAATACATTCATTAATTTAACCTCCTAAAGCTTTAATAAATACTTTTTCCTATTTTAAGCAACAATTTTAACCGGTTACAATTTGTAACCATTTCATTTTTCTCTTTTCAAACTATTTTCATTTTGGAATAAGTTAAACTTTTACCTAATTCATTTTATCACATTTTATCTTTTCTCTAACAAACACACACACTCCACATGATATGTTTGTTAATTATGAATAGTTGCTTTTTATATGTTTTGGTATAACTGACTACTACATAATAAACATTCTTAATGGTTGATTGTTTATTATGTATATATCAAATTTTTATTCTTACTATTATAATTCTCTATGCATTTTATCTATTTTATTTATATAAATCATTATTACTCCTATCATACTACAGCTTTTTCTCATATATAAATGCTTTTTCAGTATATCCATTTCCAAGTTGTCCTATTTCTCTGTTTTTTACTATTGTTTCATATACTTTTTGACATCCTAATATTTCATAAAATTTATAATTGCATGATTCATCTGTTACTATTTGAAGATTCTTCATATTATCTTTTTTAGCAAGCTCAAATACATCTAACAACAATTTTTTACCTATTTTCTTTCCCCTATAATCTTCATCAACTATTAATATAGAAATCTCTCCGTCAAAATAATTCTTTAATTCTTCAGGAATATAATTATAATTAGATTCATATTCTTTAAATGCTTTTAAGTTTTTTATACTTTTGCTTTTATATAATTTATTTTTTATAAAGCCATAAATTTTTTTAGAAACCATATATTTATTTGAATTTTCTTTTGAATAACCACAAAATCCTATAAGTTTATTTCCTGATTTATATGTTATTATCTTTTCGCTTTCTTGCAAAACATCTAATAAATATATCCAAGCACAAATATCATTATCTGCACCTGCTTCTTTTTTTCCTAAATTCCATTCCTTACTTAATAATTTTACTGCTTGTTTCATATCTTTTATAGTCATAATTATTACCTCACACTTTATTTTTTCAATAAGTTTTTAGATTTTTCTTGTTTTTTTATTTAAGTTTTAATACACCTAGTCCTAAATAAAATTTTTTACCATTCAATAATTGCTTTTTAATGTTACTTTGTAAAGTGGTATTGGTAGGCAGTAAAGAATAATCTTCGCATTTGTCTATTCCATACACAAAATTTAGTATATCCTTAGTACATTCTTCTCCTTCATAAACATCAAACAAATTATAAAATTTTGCTATATTAGAGTTTTTATCTATAATTATATATATTTGTTTACTTAGTAACCATGAATTACATATATATTTAAAATTATTAATTGAATAAATTTGTTTTATTTTAATGTTTGCTTTTTTTATAGATTCTTTAACAGTTAAAACATTTAAATCTGTATTTTTAGGAATATGAATTTTTACTACTGAATCAGACTCGTATTCAAATTGTAAACTACCTATCTCGACTATTCTTGCCCTAATAAAATAAATAGCCCATAACATTTGTGATATCCTAATTCCATCTTTTTTTCTTAATTTTAAGTCACTTTCAAAACATTCCTTAACTCTTTTTTTATGAATTTTAATTTGAGTAGCATCAAAATTATATTGTTGCATATTTTTCCTATGATAATTATAACCTAATAGAACCATTATATTAGTTATAAAAGGATTGACATTATCGCCAAACAATTCATCAATACCCTTGCATTGCCACAAATCTTTTATTTTTATAAAATCTTCAATATATAATTTATTATATAAATTTGAAAATTCTAAACTTAACTTTTCTTTTTTATTTATTTCTTCTATGCAATTATAACATTTATCTCTATATTGTAAATCTATATTATAAAAATTTAAGGCTTTATCTATTATATCTTTATCTATCATTATAATCTCTTACCTCACTACTAAATTCAATTATACAATCCATACCAACTAATATGGTATGAGGAAACATATTCTCCTCAAACAGCTTCCTTAAATTTTTTCTGTTTTTTTGACGAAAATTAGTGTTTTTTATCAAAAATATGCTTTTTTTAATAGACACTGAACAGTTTATTTTCCTTGAAATATAAAGCTTTATTTAAGTTTTAGAACGCATACACACTCAACGTGTTTCGTATTAGGAAACATATCAAATAAAGTAATATCCTTAAGTTCATACTTACTCTTTAACACATTAATATCTCTAGCCAAAGTAATAGGATTACAAGATACATAAACAATTCTCTTAATATTACTATTGCAAAGTAACTCAGTAGTAGTCTTATCAAGACCACCTCTCGGAGGGTCAACAACCACCACTTCTTCATTAATACTATTAATATCACTAGCCCTTTTACATTCAAAACTAATATTACCTACATCATTAATCCTTTTATTTAAATTAGCCCCTTCAATCGCATCACTATTAATCTCAATACCCCTTGCTCTATCAAAATTATCTGCTAAATATATACCTATAGTACCAGCACCACAATATAAGTCGAGTAGACTTTCACCCTTACCCGCAGATTCCTTAACCTTATCATATAACTTACTAATCATATCAGTATTAACTTGAAAGAAAGATTTAGGATATACCGCATACTCATATTTATCTACATTAATAGTAATATAATCATTACCATATATAATATCATCATTAAGTACTATACTTTTAACCATACCACTAAGACTATTTATAATCATATCCTTATCAATATCACCACTTAATATAACCATAATCTCATTAGCACCCTTAATAATAACATCACTTATCCCATTTAAATCAAGTTTATTAAGACTATCAATAACTTTATTAATATTATCATTAACTAAATAACACTTATCAATATTAACAAGATTATTACTCTCTTCCTCAGTTAATGAAACCTTACCATTAAATACCTTCAACCCAATCTTATTGCGGTACCCATATTCCTTATAATTAGAAATAATCTCTGGATTAACATCATACCCAGTAAATCTCTTCATAATATCTATTACAGATTCCTTCTTATATTCCAAAGCCTTATCATACTTAATATACCCAGTACTACATCCACCACAAGTATCAAAATAAGGACATATACTCTTTCTTCTATCACTACTTTCAGTAATAATATTCATAGCCTTACCTACAGAATAATTTTTCTTATCCATAGTAATTCTAACATCAACAACCTCTTCAGGTAATACTGAAGGAACAAATAATACCTTATCATTAATTCTACTTATACCTCTAAAATCATGAGATAACTTATCAATTTTCACTATCATAAACATCACATATATATCATAACATAAAAAGAAAAAGAAGTCTACGACTTCATAAGTTCATTAATAATATCTTCCATAGTAACAATACCAAGAAAATTATTCTCCCTATCAGTAACAAGAGCCATATGTGCCCTAGCACCATGTAATACCTCAAGGCAAGATGCTAAATTAGTATTCTTACTTACAGTAACAGGTTTCTTAACATTTCTTTTAATACTAATAGTCCCATCATTAAGTATCTCATCAAGTAAATCAACTTCATATAATATCCCAACAATTTTATCATCCTTAGTAATTATAGGTATTCTATCATGATGATCTCTAAAAATACATTTTCTTACCTTCAAAGAAGAATCAGTATCATATAAATAAGAAACATTCTCCTTATTAATCATAATATTCTGTACTCTTAACTTCTTTAATATAACTGCTTTTTGAATAAAAGCACTCTCTTTCTCTTCAATAACACCTTCATCTTTAATAGTCTTAACTATTTCAACAAGTTCATCTTTAGTAGCAGTTACTTTATGATTATTCTTAACCTTACCCTCTAATTTAGCAATTAACTTATTAATAGGCATAAGAATAGTTACCATCACCTTTAACACCGGAGTCAGTCTCATAGCCACTACTTCTGAATATTCTCTTCCTAATATTTTAGGAGTTATTTCCGTAAATATCAAAATAATTAAAGTAAGTATAATCGTAACTAAAGTTACAGAACCATCACCATATACATTAGAAAAATAATAAGTAGTAAGAGAACTTACCATAACACTACATACACAGTTAACCACAAGTATCGAAGTAATAGACTCCGAATACTTAGAATATAACTTATATACTGCCTTAGCTTTTTTATTCTTATTTTCCATAAACTTCTTAATTCTAATAATATTAAGAGAAGAATAAGAAGATTCAAGTAGTGAAGTAATAACAAGTACACATAATAAAAATATAATAACTAAAATCATAATACTAACCTACTTTCCTTACAATAGAAGTTCTCTCCTTCATATATACCAATCTTATTATTTTTAATATTCTTAGTAATGACATCATAAGGAATCTTAATAAAACATCTCTTATTATAATTATAACTATAAAAATTATTATCATAACTAATAACAATAAAATGTTCTTTAATTTCATCACTATCAAGTAAAAATAAATTATTAATTCTTATATCATAATTAGGAGTATATTTATCAAAAATATCTTTACATATCTTTGCTAATTCAATAACACCAACATCACTAATATTAATACTTCTTTCAAGTACTTCAAGTATATCACTAAGCATATTATCTTTAGTATAATCAAGACCTCTAAGTCTATTATTAATAATCTCATTAGTATAACTATTCTTTATATAAAATATCTTTCTATCTATATCTTTATTATCATTATACTTATCAAAATACTTAGTACTAAAACCACCTTGTATATTATATAAATCATTAAATAAATCCACGATTAAAAAGCTATCATCAATATATATTTTATTACCTATATTACCATTAATATCACTATTAATAAGTTCTGACTTAATACCTACTCTAGAACATAAATACATAAGTAACTTAGATATACAAGTACTAGTAGTCTTACCACTAGTAATAGACCCCCAAATATTATTAATAACACTAACACTACTAAAAGATATCTTTTCATTCTTATTATCCATAGTATTAATATCCGCGCTAAGTATCTTACCTAAAGAAATATATAAATATCTAACCTTATCTAAATCATTTAAATTACTAGGCATATTACTAATAATATTATCTATAATCTTTTCACCATTTTTAAACATATCATAAGTAGCATATATAAATCCATTTTTATTATTAATAGAATCAGTATATAAAAAATCTTTACCACATCGCAAAAAATAATCTATAACATCTCTACTAAAACTATCAATAGAAATATTAATATATTTAGTATTATTTCCAATTTTATCAATATCATTAATATCATTAATACTTAGAATAATATCTGTGTTATTCATATTATCACCATTATAATTGTACTACACATAAAGAAAAAAAGAAAGTAAATAAACTACTTGTTTACTTATTTTCTTTAATAATTACCAGTAATTTGAACGGTATCAGCACTTATTTTAGCAGCAAACCTACTATTATCAAGCGATGTATCAATTAAACTAGCATCAAGCCATATATAAATATTAAATGTAGTATCTGTACTTTTAAGTTCATATTTATTTACAATAGTAATTGGAGTATCATTACTAGCAGTAGAAAAATCTCCATTATTAGAATATACAACTTCATCATTATTAGTACCAATAACTTCCCACTTTAAAGCAGCAACATTAAGACCATCAATACTAGTAGGAGTAATATAAATATTAAATGCAGTTGGTACGCTATTAGTATTAAGTCTTGCAACTGCTACTGAATTAAGTCCTCCACTAGCGGCATCAGAAGGTGTAAGATGAACACCTGTAATATTTTCAGTTATACTATAAACAATATCTGTTTTGCCAGAAGTATTAGTAATACTTCTTTCACCAGTACGATTAACAAAAAAAGCATAAGTACATCCAAAAACAATTATAACAAGTAACAAAACAAAAGCTATAGATAATATTATCTTCTTTTTTTTCATAAATATCACTGCTTTCTCATTATAGAATTTACTTTTAATAGTGCAGAAAATTTCTTGTTCATAAGCTCATTTTGATTATTTCCACTATTAGATATCCATACTTTAAAAGTACATTGATAATTAGTATTAATATCGAATGAATTATCAGTAGTGTTAAATTTACTTAAAACTACATCAGTACCACTAACAAGTGATGTTCCATTACCAGTAGTACTTTTAACAACATCAGAATTATCATCAATACAAATAAGTTTATATTTAAAAGAATTTATTTTCAAACTATCATCTATATTAACATTAATTAAAGCTATAGTAATAAAAGCATCATATCCATTTAAAGTATTAACATTAGGAATAATTGAAAATTTATTACCATCAACATAATTATCAACCATATTGTCATCGATAGGTACACCTGTAGTAATATTAACATAATTATTATCAGTAAATATTACTGAAACACCATCAGAAGTATTACCAGTAGTAACATTAATATCAGTAGACGTAGCTGTATAATAAGCATAAGAACTACCAATCATAAAAACAAATATAGCACTAGCGGCAATTGTCAAAACAAAAATCATTTTACTAAATTTCATTTCTTATCACCTCTATCTATTAACCTACTATTATATTACCATATTTTAGTTTTATTATCAATAATTTTAATAAAATTATCTACACTTTATTTTATTCACAATTAGCCTTATCTCAAGTCTAATTGTGTTATTTTAAGCCTCTATAGTCTTAAAATACATCTATCATATATAAGCCAGTAATATATACAAACATTTTATATATAATAAATAAGTAGATATATTATTTTGAGACCTAAGGCTCAAAATAACACTCTAAGACATAGACTTAGAGTGTTAATAATAAATAAATTAAATATCTAAATTATGATATACAGCCTGAACATCATCCAAATCATTCAAAGCATCAATCAAATTAATAACCTTCTCCGTACTTTCTTCATCAAGTTCCATATAATTGCTTGGTACAAAAGTAACTTCACTAACAATAAATTTATCATAACCCATATTAGTTAAAGCATCTTTAACCTCTATAAAACTATTAGAATCAGTATAAATAACATAACTATCATCTTCAGTAATAAAATCAAGTATATCTAAAGAAAGAATATCTTCCATAAGTTTATCTTCATCATATACCTTCTCAAGTACTAAAACACCTTTTCTTTCAAACAAATAACTAACAGAACCATCAGTACCTAAATTACCCCCTCTTTTAGTTAAAGTACTCCTTACAAACCCAGCAGTTCTATTCTTATTATCAGTAAGACAATCAATCATAATAGCCACACCAGAAGGACCATATCCCTCATATCTAACAGATTCATAATTCTCACCAGTTCCAGCATTCTTAGCTTTATTAATCGCAGATTCAATATTAGCCTTAGGCATATTCTCACCCTTAGCTTTTTCTATAACCATTCTTAGTCCCGGATTATTTTCAGGATTAGGATCACCACTCTTTGCTGCTACATAAAGTTCTTTAGCAAGTTTCTGAAAAACTTTACTTCTTTCACTATCAATTGCCCCTTTTTTTCTTTTAATCGTAGACCATTTACTATGTCCTGACATAAATATTCCTCCTCATAATTTTCTTTTAATATAATACTATTATTTTTTCTTTCAGTCAAGATATATTTAAATTATATTAACTAATATAACCAAGTATTACCGGTCCTAATATAATAAGTAATATAAGTGGTATAAAGAAAAATACTGATATAACACTTATCTTAATAGGTACCTTACTAATTCTAGCTTTAACTTCTAATATTCTTCTTTGTCTCAAATAATCAATCTGACTATGCATAGTATCAATAATACTACTACCATACATATTAGACTGAGTAAGAGACAAAATAATATTATTAATACTATCCGAAGGTATAAACCTCTGAATATCACTTAAACTCTCATTCAAACTCTTGCCAAACTTAGTTTGTCTTAAAGCTTCTTTAAACTCTAAAGACAATTCTCCATCAACACTATTAATAGTAACAGATATAGCCTCATTCAAATTTCTACCCGTCTGAAGTGACAAAGTCAAAACCTCAAAGAAATATATAGCTTCACTATTAAGCTTTTCTTTTCTCTTTTTTATCTTCTTATCTAAAAATATTTTTTCAAATGCAAAATAATATATTATCATAAAAATTAACATATAAATATAACCATAATCAAAAGAAATAAATATAAGAAAAGATAAAATTATCATAGTAATTAACCTAATATTCAAAAAAGTTAAAGTACTAACTCTTGAAGATACTCCAAGTAAATTAATTTTTTCATCAATTCTATTAAGTACTTTCTTGCCATATAAATTTCTTAAAGAATTATCATTCTTTTTTTTAATTTTCTTTTTCATATTACTCATCCACCTTTAGTGTTCTTAATAAAGTTATTAAATATATAATAAACATAATCACAATAATAGCAATTATAATATACCCAAGAGTAGAACTAAATAAAGGATTAAAGTATGTTGGATTAAGTAAGTAAACTATCCCTACAAAAAACACTGGTACAATACTAAGTATAATAACTACAATCTTAGGAGCAGAACTAATATTCTTCATTTCTTCCTTTAGCTTCTTCTTATCAAATAAAGTTCTCTCAATAGAAGAAAATACCTCTACTATATTACCACCAGTCTTGTTAAGAACAGTAAGAGATGTAGAAACATAAACAGCTTCAGGTAACTTTACTCTTCTAGCAAATCTCTCAAAAACAGTATCAACAGATAATCCATATTTCATATCCAAATACATCTTCTTAAATTCATCTCCAAGAGGATAAGGAAGTTCCACGCTAGCAGTCTGTAATGCTTGAAGTGTACTCTTACCTGCCTTAAAACAATTATTCATAATAATTATTGCCCTAAGTAAATCATTCTCTATATTTCTAGTCTTTCTCTTATAATTCAAAAATAACAATATATCAAGCAAATAATACCCAATAAAATAATTAATAATATATCCAAATAAAGAGAAATAATTAGTAGTAAATATTTGTGATATAGTAGTTAAAATAATAAATACTATCGATATAATAAACTTATTAGTAATAAAATCAACAGTTTGTATTCTATCCTTATCTTTATATTTAATATATCTTTCATACTTCTTACTTCTCTTAGTAAAATAATTACTTTTTTTAACAATTTTCCTAAACTTGCTTACAAATGATATATATCCACTAACAAATTTATCACTAAAAGATAATTCTTCTTTTTTTATTGGTTCCAAAGAATAATACTTAATTCTCGCCGCTTTTTTATCTCCTAGTACATTTCTAAATAAAATAATGATAATTATCAAAAGTATAACAAGTAAAATACCCTGTATAATAAACATTGTTTCCATAATTATCATCCCTTTCTTCTTTAGTTAAAAATATCTTTAATATCTATACCTTTTCTTGTAATTTTATCATAAACTCTAGGTTTTCTCTTATAAACACCAAACTCTCCCATTACACTTCCATCATTAGCCACTCCAACTTGCTTAAATGAAAATATCTCTTTAAGAACAATCTCTCCATCTTTCATACCATCTATCTCACTAATAGAAGTAATCTTTCTTTTACCATCAGATAATCTATCTATTTGAACAATTAAATCAATAGCATTAGCAATATATCCTCTAACTGCGGACACTGGTATTTCCATCTCATTCATTAAAATCATTGTCTCAAGTCTATTAATTGTATCAACAGAATTGTTAGCATGTAATGTAGTAAGAGAACCCTCATGACCAGTATTCATAGCCTGCATCATATCAAAAGCCTCTTTACCTCTTACTTCACCTACTATAATACGATCTGGTCTCATTCTAAGAGAGTTTCTAACTAAATCTCTAATAGTAACCTCTCCTTCACCCTCGTAATTAATAAGCCTTGTCTCTAACGAAATAACATGTTTCTGATGAAGTTTAAGTTCTGCAGCATCCTCAATAGTAATAATTCTCTCATCTTCTCCTAGAAATCCAGATAATATATTAAGAAGTGTTGTTTTACCAGTACCAGTACCACCAGATATAATAATATTAAGTTTAGCTTGAACAGCAGCCTCAAGAAATCTTGCCATATTAACAGTAAGAGAACCACCTCTTAATAAATCATCAATAGATTCTAATTTCTTATTAAACTTTCTTATTGTAAGAACAGGTCCTTTCAAACTAAGTGGTGGAATAACTGCATTAAGTCTTGAACCATCTCTAAGTCTAGCATCAACCATCGGATTAGCAGCATCAATAGTTCTACCAAGAGGTTGTACTATTCTCTGAATAGTTCTAATAATATGCTTATCATTAATAAACGATACTGTTTCATCCTTAGCTATCTTACCATCTATTTCAACATATATCTCATTAGGAGCATTTACCATTATCTCAGTAATAGCATTATCTTGTAACAAAGGAGTAATGGGACCATATCCCATTATTTCATTCTGAATTAAATTAAAAATATGTCCTCTCTCTAAAGTACCCAAATCATATCCACTTAAAGTATTATCAATCTCATTATTAATATAATCCTCAAGTAAACCATCATCAGGAATATTCTCTTCAATTAAGTTCTGAACTATCTTCGTTCTAAGACTATCAAGTAGTCCCTTATCACCAAATATATCATAATCTTTTAAACCATTTTTAGGAGTTTCTTTAGGCTTAACATCAAAAGCCTCAGTTAATGTCTTCTTAGCCATCTTACTTTCCCTCCTTAATATGTCTATCATCAATCAAATCAAGTGCCATTTTCTTCATATTAGCAACATCTTTAGGATGAAAAGTATTAATCTTCTTATTTAAAGTAAGTATCTCACCACTCATAACATACTTATCAATATTCTTTATATAATAATTACTAGATATAGTATAATCAATATTACTATCTATCGTAGCCCTAATATCATACATACTCATATAATCCCTACCAGTATCTCTAGAACTATTTAAACAAATTAAATAATTCTTCTTATCAGTATCAATGAAGACACTAAGTAAACTCTTCATATTCTTTAAATCCACTAAATCATTAGTAACAATAAATAAAGACATATAAGAATAATCAAGAATAGTCAAATTAATATCATTAAGTACATGAGAAGTATCCACAAGTACTACATCATATTCCTTTTTAGCAGCATCAAATATAAGAGGAATATACCTACTATCAACTTTCATTGCCTCTCTAGGGTCTCTAGGAGCAGCTAATACATCAATATTAGAATTATAAGAAGTAACATACTTACTAAGTTCTGTAAATCTATTATTAGCCATACTATCCACTAACATAAATATATCCTTGGTATTCTTAATATCAAGAGATATCGCTATGCCACCAGAAAACAAATCCATATCAATAATTAATACTCTTTTACCAAGTTCACAATAAATACCTGCTAAATTAAGAAGTATTGTTGTCTTACCAACTCCACCCTTTACTGAAGATACACTTATTATTTTACCATTCATAGTATCAACCTACCTTCTCTATTCTTTTATTACCATTATCCATATAACCAGTATATTCACTTTTAGCCTCAATTAAATCAAAATTAAATACTTTACCGAAAGTTCCTTTTATAGTTTTAGTAAGAGTTACATTAACCTTACCATTATCTATAAGTACAGACATACTACTAAGATTATTAGTATTCTTATCTATCAAATCAATTAAATCATTCTCATCTACTTTATCAATATTATCAAGAGCATAGTCTATTACCATATAACTAACATTAGAAAGTTTATTCTTTTCATACATAGCATTACCAATATCATATACAAGTACAAACATAAGTAATATAATTGGCATAATAACTACAAATAGGACTAAACTTTGACCCTTATTATTAAGTGTTAGCATTAGGTATTATCCTTTCTACAGTAATCTTATATGGATTACCAAGTATCAAATTAAGTCCTGGAGTTATAACTTTAACATTCTCAGTAATAGTTATATTAGTATATTGATTATCCTCTTTCATAGTTATATCTAAATCAGTATATTTCTTATTAATATCCTCTATAGTAGTACCATTCTTAACAAGTGAAACAATATCCATACTATCATTTTCTAGTTCATTTTTTTTACTTAAAATAGTACCAAAATCAACAATAGCAAACAATATCAATATAAATACTGGTAATACAAGAACAAATTCTACTAAAGCTTGACCCTTTCTATTCATATAGACACTCTCCCTATTATCTATTTCATTATAGCAAAAAAAAGAAAAAAAAGAAAGATATTTCTTTCTTTTTCTTTATTTATTTCTTACTATTATTTTTTGTATTATTTTTCTTATTTTCTGGTTTAACAGTAGGAGTAGCATCATCATCTTTTTTAAAGATAAGATATAGAAGTCCTAATACTACAAGTACTATAAGTATTATAATAACAACTTTTTCAGCAGTGCTACCAGATTCTTCTTCTTCAGTTAAAGTAGTAGTAGTAATGCTCTTTCTATTTACAATTAACTTGTACTCTCTAACATCACCATTTTCTGCTTTAACAGAAATAATAACAGTGTTTTTACCAGTTTTAAAGTTTTCATTACCAGTAATTTCCACTCTAGATCTAGAGTCTTCTGCAATAGCAGTAATATCTAAAGATTTAACATCATTATTAACATTTAGTTCATACTCTAAAATATCTCTATCAAATTTAATTTCATAACCCTTAGCCTCAAGTGTTTTTAAATAATTATTTGAAGAATAATAGTATACTACTGGTGTAGGAACTACTGGCGGTTTTTCTTTTATTATATATACAGTATAAACCTTAGTACTACCATCTTCAGCAGTTACAGTTATAATTGCAGTAGTCTTATCTTCAGTAAGTTCATATTTAAATAAACCATCTACTGTTGATAAAGTATCCTCTAAAGAACCAGATAATATAACTTCTTTAGTATCATATGGAACAGTTAAAGTATATACAGTAACATCTTTATCAAATACAGTATCAAATGTACCAACACTAGCATTTAATGAATGTAAATTATTAATTGAACTCTTTCTAGTAATATTAACGCTAACACTAACTTCTTCAAATTCATTAATAATCATATCATTAGCAACACTACCATTTAAAGTAACTGTACCTTCACCATCATTAATAGCCATAAATTCAAATGTTATAACAGTAGTACCATTTGTAAGCTCAGTACCTGCTCCTACAAATCTACCATCTTCATTATAAGTACCAATTAAATTCTCATTAAATAGTACATTCATTAGTTTAAGATTATCACTATAAGTAACTAAACCATCAATACCATTGATATAGTCTTCTAAATCTGTAGAATTAACAACTAGACTAACTTTGAAAGTATCGCCAACATATAATTCATCAGTATCACTACCAAATACTAGATTTAAATCAGTATTTTCTCTTTCTTTTTCAGAATGATTTAAATATCCATTAATAGTCATAATATCTTCAATAGTAATAGTTCCAAATGGATCTTCCTCATATTCATCTTTTCCTTCAGTCTCATGACTAGTAAGATATAAGTCCATTGTAGGAATCATTTCACCATTAAGGTATCCTTCCATTGTAGGCATCATATCATCAGCACTAAAAATACTATCATCAGTAATATCTCCCATTACATATACTTTATAAATTGCTTCACTTAAACCTTTAGTAAATTTTAAAGTATATCCATTCTTAATAAGAGTTTCACTAACTGGAGTATCCTCACCGGAAATATCTCCTTCTACAGGTGTTTCTTCATTGTTAGAAATTTCTCCTTCTACAGGTGTTTCTTCTTCTAATGTAACAAGATTATTATCTTTATCAAATACTTCAAGTTTAATACCATTATTTTCATTTAATAAACTATATAAGTATTCCATAGTAGGAACAGTAGGTAATAAAGGCAATTCCTTAGCATTAACTATAAAGTTACCATTTTCAAATACATATTCCTCGTAAAGACCATTTAAAGCCTCATCAAAGCTATTGCCTTCTACTTCATAAGTAATTTTAGCCTTATATTCTAAAGTTAAAGCTTCGGTTTCAGTCTCTTCACTAACCTCAGTAATAACAATCTTATCAGTATATTCTATAATAGTATTATATGAATTAGTTAAGTCTATCTCACTACCCTCTATAGTAGCATTCTTAAGTTTCTCGCCAGTCATAACAACACTATCATTATCATTTACTTTGACACTATAACTCTTAGTATCATCTATTTTATCGCCAGATATAGTTAATATCTGTCTATATTTACCAGCGGTAACATTATATTCAAATACACCATCATTTTCAGTCTCATCTATTATAGAATTATCAAATGTATTCATTAAATATCCATTAACCACTAGTTCTTTAGTTTCATCTTTAATTTCAGTATCATTACTAGTTATCTCATCTGCGAATACTTTAGTAACTGATGATAATTGTGAAAAAATTAAAGTTAAATCTAAAAATATCTTAGTCATTTTCATTAATTTCTTTTTCATCATATTCATCCTTTCTTATTTTATTATATATAATTATTTTGCAACATCATAATGAAATTCCCCCTCTTAACAAACACCTCCTAATTTAATGATAGCTCTCCCTTTCTATCATCATCATATCAAGTATAACACACATTTCGACAATTTTTAACCGCTTTACACTTTTTTTACACTTTTTAATATAATTTTATTAATAAAACAAGCAAGTTTTCCTTGACTTACCATATCATTAATTATATAATATTATTGCTTAGCAGCGGATACTATCTATTTTAGTAATGTGTCATTTATAAGTAACTAAGGCTGCATAGCGAAAGTATGCTAAAGACACCCTATTAAAATATAGTATGCCTTCTAAGAGAAGGAGGAAAGAAAAATGGCTAGATATACAGGCCCAAATAACAAAAAAGCAAGAAGAGTATCATTCTCAATACTTGAAAATGGTAAAGATATTGCGAAGAGACCTTATGGTCCAGGACAACATGGTAAAGACAGAAAAAGAAAACCTTCTAACTATGCTATTCAATTAAATGAAAAACAAAAAGTTAGATTTATGTATGGTATTTCTGAAAAACAATTCAAAAAATTAGTAAATGACTCTGCAAAAATGAAAGGTGTTCATGGTGAAAACTTACTTATCTTACTAGAAAGTAGATTAGATAACCTAGTTTATAGAGCTGGATTTGCTACTACTAGAAGAGGAGCAAGACAATTAGTTAACCATGGTCATATCACTGTAAATGGTAAGAAAGTTGATATTCCATCTTACAGAGTTAAACCAGGAGATGTTATTGCTATAAAAGAAAATTCTGCTGATCACAAAGGAATTGAAATAGCATTAGCCAATAAAATTAAAAGAGTTGACTTTATTAATTATGATGAAGCAAAAAGAACTGCTACATATGTTAGATATCCTGAAAGAAGCGAATTAAACGCTGAAATCAATGAATCACTAATTGTAGAATTCTATAGTAGAGTATAATTTATATACTCTATTTTTTTATGTTCACTCTAAGTCTATGGTCTTAGAGTGTTATTTTTAGCCTGTAGTCTAAAAATAATGTCTATCATATATAAGCCATAAATATATAGTGCAAAGATTGCAATCACCAAAATAAATACTCTTTACTCTCTTGTGTATAATGCCATAAGTTAATAATCAAAAGTTAATAATTTAGCAAAATAAAACAGACTATTATTTAAGCAAAATAATTGACTTTGGTAAAATATTGTATATAATATTGATTGAAGTGCATTTTAATAGAACGTAATTTGTGAATATTTATTAATGTTAAAAAACAAAAATAGACTAGAACTACAGGTATTTTTAAAATATAGAAAGAAAGCCTGAAATGGATACAGTAGTTAAAGAGAAGAATGAATTAGAAGAATATAAAGATAAAACATTTGAAGAAATTAAACATATTGATGAATTAGGAAATGAATATTGGGAAGCAAGAGAATTAAAGAGTGCTTTAGAATATTCAAAATGGGAACACTTTGCTAAAGTAATAAACAAAGCAAAAATAAGCTGTAATTTGAGTGGTTTTAATATAGAAGAACATTTTCCCGTTAAGGGGAAAACAATCGAAATGCCCAATGGTGCTACTAAAGAAGTAATAGATTATAAATTAAGTAGATACGCTTGTTATTTGATAGTACAAAATGCAAGCCCAGCAAGACATAAATCTGTCGCGTTGGGTCAAACTTATTTGATACTGCAAAAAAAGCAGGTGTAAATAATTATGCAAAGTTTAATGACTATGGTTATAAAGGACTATATGGTGGAGAAACAGCAAAAGACATTGCAAAAAGAAAAGGCATTGACCCTGATAAAGAAGAAATACTAGATCATATGGGTAGCAATGAATTAGCAGCAAATTTATTTAGAATTACTCAAACAGATGAAGTAATTAAAAACAATAATATTACTAGAGAAAAAAACGCTTGTAATACTCATCATATGGTAGGGCAAGCAATAAGAAATACTATCATTAAGGTTGGTGGTACCATAAGGAAATCTGCTCGAACTTTTCGAGCTTTAATAAATAACTAATTCAGAAATGGATTAGTTTTTTTATGTTTAAGAAACTATCCTAGAAAGAAAGGATGGTATTATGGTAAATATTATTAAAGAAGAATTACCTATTGAAGAATCGTTAAAAAGGGAGTTAGAACTAATATGTGAGTTTTCTAAGGTAGCACCTACTATTATAAATGGTAATATTAGAAAAATAGATAAAACTAACTTAACTTATATTGAACCCAATAGAATTATTATTAAAGATAAAACATTTCTAATATTTAATTTTTCTAACGAAATATTCATTGAGAATTTATCTAATAAGATAAAATTATCTGAATTAGAAGATGCTTGGGTTATGGCAACATCAAGTATCAAGAATAATGAAGTTATCATTGAAACATTAAATAATCAAATTAGAAATAATGAAGATATGGAACAAGATAAAAAAGACATATTAATTGATACGATACAAGATTTGGCTTATCAAAATGAAACTAATAAACAAATAATAGATATTTTAGATGAAAATAGATTCGAGGAGGCGAAAAAAAATGCTAGAAAAAATAAAAATGTTTTTAAATAAAATTCAAATATTTGGTTTTCTTTGTTCTACGATTTTCTACGATTATGGTTATATTAATACCTATTGTTGATAACTATAAACTTGTATCTGTTGGTTGGTTTTTTATAGGTTTAACTTGTTGGGGACATGCAAAATTTACAAAAGAATGGAGCATTTTAGGTAGAACTTGGAATGAGAAAAACGACAATGATCCAAAGAAAAGATTAGCAAATAATTATAGCGACACTATATTTCTTATTGTTGGAATATTTGCAATTATCTTATGTATAGTAACATTTTTTGAAAGTGTGTTTTCTCAAAATTATATAGCAATGTTAATTGCCTATATAATATCAACAATAGTATTAGTTTTGATAATTGTATTAACTGATATAACAAATACAAGAGTAGCAAATATAATACCTAAAATAAGAAGATAAACTTTTCACTCTTCGTTAGATTAGTTATTAGATTATCTAAAAAAAGCTATCACGTTTTGTCAGCTTTGCTGATGAAAGTGGTAGTCTTTTTTTCTTTTTATGAAGTCGTAAGACAAATAAAAAGGCAACAATATTACTTACAATTAGTTTGTAATATGTTGCTTATTCAATAAAATTAGCAAAAATATAAACGATTAAAAAAGTTAGATATAAAAATATATGTAATTATACTTTTTTATATTCAGATGAAAATACCTTAATGTATAATTAAACAATCTATTTTTTTAAATTAGACTTGGTTCCATATAGAACGTTTAAATTTTTAATTTGTTCAATATTAAGTGAATTTAACAAATCAAGATAAGATCGAATAGAAATTTGTTCATTCGGATTTTTTATTGATTTTTCACTGACTTTTTTTATTTTTTCATAATCATCTGAAGATAAAGAAAAACTTAGGTAATTAGTTGGATCACTTTTTTCATCAGTTTTAATAGCTACATTAAAACTGTATTCTTCTCTTGAATTATCATATTTGTTATGGTAACAGCCAAATCTTATTTCTGAAAAACTTAAATGATTTTGATTTTCAGGCAAATTTTCATAAAACGTTACAACAAACAAATCATTATTTATTCCTATATTTGATTGAACTGTTTTATAACGAACAACAGGTTCTTCAAACGTAGGCTCAACACTATCGAGTGGATATCTAGTAACTTCATTTTCTTCATATACATCACTAGTCATACTTTCTTCCATTATTATAGCAAAAATACCTGATAAAATTTTTTTGTTTTTTTCCATAATTCTTCTCCTTTTAATAGATCTTAATTTATATAAATTTATAAACATTATAATCTCTTTTTAAATTAGTATCTTTATATAAATTATAACACTTTTATCTTTCGTTGTATACTTATATTATAAAACTTCTTAATTTTACTTGGCTTTATGTCTTGCTAAGACTATGCTTAAATTGGTTTCCAAAGGACCACCTTTGGCACACTTTATCCTAGATGGCTTGTCCATCTTGGTAGTGTGTTACTATAATGGAATTATAGTAAAAAGGCAAAACTAATTTATTTAGTTTTGCCTTTTTGAGGACTACCATTATAATAAAATGTTCTTGATTCAAAATCGATATAAGTTGGTATTCCTTTTTCTTCTAGTAAATGAAGTAAAACTTGTAAATCTATTAAAGGTGAAGTAGCAATCCCCTCTTGAATAAGGTACACAAACATTCTGTCTGTCTTGGAAAGATCTTGTGATACCTTATTATATTCGGCTTTTTTTAGACTATTTTCCCCATACATTTCTTTAAATGCTCTTTCAAAGACATCTCTTCCATATGTTTCTATAATTCTATCAGTACCAAATTCAATTCCTACTATTTCATAAGGAATAACTCTATTTCCTTCAGGGACTTCAGCACTAGACGCAATTTTCATTGTTCCTTCTCTTACGCTTTCTAAAAACATACGATATCTTTTATCTAATGTTTGGTCTTTATTTTGTTCGTTTTTTGTTTTGTTTGTAGTTTCAAATCTTACATCATCAAATGCTTTTAAATATTTACTAGTTTCTGGAACATAAAATAATAAAGCATCCCTTTCTTTAGAAGTTAATGTATATTCTGGTTTTAACATTCCTCTCTCATCATATTGATCATTTGCACTTAATTTAGAGATAGCTCTCATATATGCACTTCCATAACCATATTTAAGTTCCATGTAATCTCTTAAATCTTTCATTGCTTTTGCACGTTGCTCGTTCAAATTACTAAAAGCCATTTCTAACACCTCCATTAACTTAATTATAACACAGATTTGAGAATATTCTTAATAAAATTATAAATTTTTACATTTTTTATAGACTTATTTCATAATCGTCTTTATCTTTTTCCTGATAATATGATTTTTTTCTAGTTTTGTAATAACCAGGTATATCTGCATAATCAAATAATTCATCTTCTTTGGTTGTTCCTTTAGATATATCATAAACATCATTTGAATTAAATTCTTTACTATCATAATAGTCTTTTATTTCAATTGTAGTAGTTTCTTTTACAAGTTCATTACCAATTTGTAATAAATTCCTAAAAAACTCTTTAATTACCTTTAAAATGGCTTCTAATCGTGTGTTTAGTTTAGTGTTATCTTTAGAAAGTTTATTAACTCTAGCATTTAGTACCTCGTTTTCCTTTTCTAAAGTTTGATGACTTTTAGTATAGTTATCAACTTCATTAAATAATTGTTGTAATTTAGGTTGAAACTCTATTGCTTTTTTACTTTCTTTAATAACTTTATTCATACTTTCAAAAGTATCTTTTTCTACTAATACGTGCGTTTTGCTAAAAGGTATATTTTTTGTAGTTTTCATCTTTTCTTCAAAAACGTTCATAGCATTATCTATTCTAGTATTTATTACCTTAACTTTGTTTTCATAATATCTAGTAGTTTTCTTTAATTCTTTTGTTTTTTGATGTTTAGCATTACTACCTTTAATACCACGTTCTAAATCATATCCTTTTTCAGTTAGTCTTTTATGATATTTATCCTGTAATTCTGATAAATGATATTTATCTCTTATATATTGTTTTTTAGATATAGTATATCTTTCTGTATTTGTTCTTTTATCATACTTTTTTACTAGTGGAATAACTACACAATGCAAGTGTGGTGTTTCTTCATCTAAATGAATAGTAGCGTGTAATACTTGTGATTTTGTATAACCTAAATCTTTATAAACAAATTCCATACAAGTATTAGCCCAATCAATAATATCATCTTTATTCATATTCTCAAAAAAATTATGGGTAGCAGTAAATAATAGTTCATCTGCAACAACATTTTTTGATTTATTTAACATTTGACTATAAGTCTTTTTTCTTTCTTGTCTTTTGTCTTTCATTGTGTTCTTTTTCATATTCCTTAGTTAATTCTTTAAAACCTTTAACATATTTAGATTCAAGTGGTACTAACTCAATGTTATCATCTTTTAATTCTAATTTAATATCAGGATTAGATTTATAAGCCTGTTTTTCTCTTTTATTGTGTGATCCGATTTGTGCTAAATCATTTAAAGTCATAATCTGTTGACTTCTAAATATTGCATAATTTAAATTCATATATCATTTTCTCCTTTCATTTAAGCAATAGAAAAAGATATGCTTTAAAACATATCTCTACTGCTAATCTTTTAAATTTTAATATTACTTATTTTTTTATTGATTTATCATACATATCTATTTTTTAGAACGAAACAGAATAACTTATTTTAAAACAGATACATATATATCAAAACCAATATCATTATCGTTATAACTCTTTGAATTTAAGTTAATAACTATATTATTTATCTTTCCTTTGAAATGTATTAAATCTAATGTATTTTTAGTTGGTGTCATTATGTCTATGGTAGACACATTCCTGCAGTTTGTCCTATAGGTTATAAAAGAGTTGATAAAAAATTAGTACCAGATCCATTAACTAAAGATATAGTTATAAGAATATTTAATTTATATTTTGAAGGTAACTCATATAGTACTATTGCAAATATTTTCAATAAAGAAAAAGTATTAAAAGAAATCAAGACTATTGTTATTTATTCCCGTATTCTAAAACTAATATTAAAAAATATAGTGATTTAGCAATTGAATATATTAGTCAAGTTTACATTGAAGAATTCAAAAAATAAAAAAAAGATGAATATTTTACATAAATATGCTATAATATATATGTAGATGGGATACTTGTGAAGGATTAACGATGTGTTGGCAATGCCAGTAAGCATATTTTATATGTGAGCATTCATCTCGCCTGGGGTACCCATCATTTTATATAATAGCAAAAAGACAATCCGCAATTGTCTTTTTCTTTTGTATATTATTATTTTTTTAAAACTTTACTAACTGGTTGAACATTTAGTTCTTCTTGGTATTCTAAAACTTTCTCTGAATTAATGTTTTCACATTGAGTTTTAACTTTTTTCAAAAGATTTACTAATTCTAATCTTTTAAGTGCAAGTGGTTCAGTTATTTTTTTAAATACAACTGATTTCTTTTCATTTGATATTTCTTCTCCATTTAAAACAATTGTTGGAGCATTAATATTTATAGAATCAAAAGTATCTATTTGTAGATTAACTTTATCAGTCGCAATTAATGAACTTTTTTTATCAGTATTAATAGTACTTGATTTACATTCTACTTCTTTGCCAACAATATTAGAATTAACAACATTTAATTCATTTGTAGCTATAAATGAAACATTAATATTTTTCTTTTGACTACCGATATTAGAGTCTATTACATCAATTCTATTATCTGCATCCAAAATGATATTTGATTCAGAACTGATTATTCTTATTTTGTCGCTATCCATATTTTTAATTACTAAATCATTAGCGCCAATTGATAAATAAGAGAATGTTGTTATATTTGTATTCTCTAATGTACATTTACCATTAACATCAACGTATAAATCTAATCCAAAATTACAATTTTTAATAATAACTTCACAATTGTTATAACCAAAGATATATACTTTATGTTTCTTTAAATCAATGCCATCAATTATATAACAAATTGGTTTATTTAAATTGAATGCTTTTGCAACCTTTTTATGGTTTCCTCCTATACCAAAGCATGCAACAGTATAATTATAATCTTTCTTTTTTATTTTACTTCTTTTAACATAACAAGTTATTTTTTCATTATCTTCAACAACTTTTCCTAAATGACCTGTAAGATATTTCTTAGCATAAGGTCTTGTTGCATTATAAAGAATTTTCTTAAATAATTTATTCATAAATATAATCCCCCTTTGAATTGTTTATTATTATAGCATAAAAGTTGATTTTTTGCAAATTTCTTTGAGTTTATAGTTAAAAAATGCCAAAATTATTGAATTTTCTTAAATTTATGATATTATATTTATAGAGTTTAGTTATTTATTAACTGATTACTTAGGTTTCGGATATACTATTTGTCCGTACCACACCTGAAAAATTACCAACACCTGAAAAATCAATTAAAGAAATTGAAAAAGAAGAATCGAAAAAATTGAAAGTAAATAATTATTTCAACTTTCAAAGAAATCAAAAGGTTGAATAAAAAAAGACTAGAACTGCTGGAACCAATCTAATCAAAATACATAAAATAATCAAAAAATCACAACAACAAAAAATGAGCAATACCTTATATTATATAGTTTTGCTCATTTTTGCTGTCAAACTAAAGATTCCAATAATAAATGTTTCTTGTCAAATAATAAGTAAAAGCTAAAAATGACAAAGGACCTTAAAAATATGTATCTAAAATGTACCTAATCAAATAATAAAAACCCTAACCTATTAAAGTTAGAGTATTAATCGTTACACTGGTGGCTCCAGCGGGAATGATTTTTAATTTTTATCAATTATATAATTACTTATAAAATAAGGATTTGCTAATTAAAATTTACATTTGTTTGATATCATTTTATATGTATTTTTAGAAAAAATGTACCTAAAATGTACCTAAAATATTATTAATTTTCCAAATGAAAGGAAGATTAATAATGAATAACTATTGTATAAACTTAAAAAAAAGAAAGAATAAACCATACTGTAAATTAATAAACAAAGAAATAACATTTTCCCTTTGTAGGGAATGCGATAATAAAGAGTATAAAAAGTCCACTTCTAGCAAAAAAAGTCCGGCTACAAGTGGACAAATGAGAAAATATTCACAAACATTGACAAAAGAGCAACAAAAAAAGATAAAAATGCACAATAAATCGAAGAAATTGACAAAATTAGAGAAAAATAGAAAATCTGTATTTACTGAAGATTTAGAACACTGCTATTTATGTGACAAAAAGAAAAACGACCTTCACGAAGTTTACGGAGGCCGCAATAGAATTAACTCCATCAAATATAATTTCATCTTGCCATTATGTAGAGAATGCCACTCTATCAATCAAAATAATGCCATATTTAACGATTATTGGCACAAACAAGGTCAATTATACTGGGAAGAAAATATCGGCTCTAGAGAAGAGTTTATTAAGGCATTTAGAAGAAATTATCTAAAATAAAAAAGCTATAGGTTAACTACTCTGTTAATGTCTATAGCTTTTCTTTTTGGCATACTATCAGTTTGAAACCATGCTCTTTTATTCTTTGTGTTATATTTAATAATTAAAACATTATCTTTTTTTCTTGTTAATCTATAAATAAATTGCTTATCTATTATTCTTTTTTCAACCATATTATCCCCTCATTTGGCTGAGTATTATAACATAAATAAAGAAAAAGTGCAAATTGGAGCATAAAAAAAAAGTAGGTGTTTAGCCTACTTCAATTTAATATAATCTTACATTGTCCCAATTCGTAGTTCCATTCCGAAAATTAAGATTAACTTGTCTCTGTACTTCATCGTAGTTAGAACCTAGTGCATTTCTTCTATCTTCGCCATTTCCAAAGTCTCCTCTGATAGTCTTTCTAACTAAATCTAGGATATCTACACTTGGTTTTGGTGCAGGTGCTAATATCTCATTAACTCTTGCTTGTACTTCTGCATATCTATCACCTAAGGCATTCTTTCTATCTTCGCCATTGCCATATTTACCAGCGATAACTTCTTGTGCTAATTCTTCTGTAGACTTTTCCTTGATTGGCTCCGGATTATTAATCTTATTTGCTTCATCTGCGATATACTGCATTTTGCTTCTTAAGTAGTCGCCAGGACAAGTAGTGTTTGTGAACATTGAATGCCAAGTTAAATTTTTGCCAGGTACTAATATTCCCAAGCCTCTTCTGTTAGCGATATCTGCTACTAATCTAATAAGACTGTTTAAAGCGTTATCAGATACAGGCCAATTTCCTCCTGCTTGTGAGTTAGAAGTTTCAATTGTTACTGACTTACAGTTTGAATCCCAGTTTGAATTAGTCCAAGCAGTATCTTCTTCATCTACATAACTTGCAATTCTCCCGTCGTTACCAATACCGTAATGTGAGCTACCGTATCTTCCAACAGTTTGGAATATTCTTCCACATTGTTCTGCTGAAAGAACTCCTGCCATGTGATGGATTGTGATAGTTTCAATACTTCTACCACTTCTACCTTTAGTATAATTTCCCTCATCTGCAGGTACTACCACTTGTACTAAACTTGATTTACTCATCTACTCCATCTCCTTTACCATTACTTAATTCTTGTTCCATTTCTTCTGTTAATACTAACTCTTCGCTATTCATTACTATCACTACCTTTCTTATCATTCTTAGCAAAGTAAAATGTCATAATCATCATCACCATAGGTACGAATTGTTCGCTTGTTACTTTATTAGTAAACCAGCCTATGACTAAAGCGATTATCATAATTATTGTCATAATACTCTTTAAATCAATTAATTTTGCTATTTTTTTTAATACTTCGTTTTTCATTACAGTTTACCTTCTTTCTTTAATTTTTCCCACATGTCGTGAACATAAGAATTACCACCATGTTGACAGTAATAATCATATAATTCATAACTTCTTATCTTTTGTTCTGCAGATATTGTTTTCTTGTTTGCTAATTCCATAAAATTAATGAGATCGGTCTTTATACCCGATAAATTATTCTTTGAAGTTTCTTTCTTTACATCTTGTATTTCTTTTTTTATTTCTTCTATTTCCGCCTTTATTGGTTCCAATTGTTTATCTATTACTTTAGACAAGCCTTTTATAGTACCTTTCTTTAAATAGACTACAGAGCCAATTAAAGCTACTATAAAGGCTAGTCCTTTTGCTATCTGTCCTAGTGTTATACTTTCCATTTTTATCGCTCCGCCAAATTTTTTTATTCTATTGGTACACCAAAACCTAAAGCCTCAAGCAACAATTTATACATTAAATCATAGCCTGCATCGTTTGGATGTAATCCATCACCCAAAATACTATCCAATGAAGTTCCAGTATTTCTTAAATATTTATTTACTTCATTATATAATGAAACAAACCATAAGTTGTAATTATTGGCGAAATTGCAAAGCAAATTGTTAACATCCTCCATATGAAAATGTTGTGTGCCGTCATTTTCATTTGCTAAACTTGCTGGCAAACTAGACATTAATAATAACTTCTTTCCTTTACCAAGTATATAATTTATAACCGTAGTCATGTTTAAAGCGAATTCTTCTATATTTGCACCTTGAGACCTATCATTCGTACCAATAAGACAAATAACAAGTTCATCTTCATCAGTTATTAATTGTTCCAAACAATTTTTAAATACATTATTTTCAGTGTGTCCTCTAGTCAGCCAACTGTGTGCTGACATACCTCTAGTACCCCAACAATTAACAGTGACATGTGGGTATTTAGTTTCTATATATTTTTTAAAACTATTCGCCCAACAAACCCCTTTTGTATTCACTCTAAAAGAACAGCCATTTGAACCAGACATCTCATCGATTATACAAATAACATTTCCATCACCATAGGTTGCTTGAAACCCTGTACTACCTACACCGTGTGTTATACTATCTCCGATAACTTTAATTTTTGTTATTTCTCCACTTCGTATAAGCCCAACAATATGATTTATGCTATTATTTTGCATCAAATTCTTCATATATAACACTTGATTAGGAGTATATGTTAAATCTAATTTAGCATCATCAACATCAGTGAATACATTGTTTTCTCCATCTAATAATGTTAGTGTGCCTGCATTTTCAATAGAAACTTCCTGCCTCTTGTATTCACTATAAACCATATTTTCACTGCCACGAATTATCCAAACTTTTTGATTATTGCTCCAATTGCTTCTGTCATTATTACGGAAACTAAACGATACATTACCACCATTTGTAAGAATGAATCCGTAAGTTTTTATATCTTCAATATTACCAGATATAAATTCATTATTAATTTTTCTCTTAATAATAGCAACGCTCTTATCAAAACAAAGTGTATAACTTCCTCTTGGCAAATTTATTGTAAAAGAACGAAACAAAGCATTTGAAGAAATGTTTAAATTTTTATCGCTATAAAAGCCAGCAGAAAGAGTTCCATCAAAGAAATTACTTCCCACACGAATAATTTTTGTTGGCGCCCCGCTTTTGATCGATATTCCTTTTACGCTGCCTTCTTCAGCGTCTTTAATCTTTATAAAAGTCCCTGTAACAGTCGCTGTCGTATCGGACCCACCTTTACCATTTGTTACTGAAAATTCACTAGTCGAATTGTCTGTATATTTTATAGTATATGTATCTACCAAGCCAACAGTTGATGTCTTCTCAATATTATCAATCCCGACACCTTTTTCTCCTTTTTCTCCTTTAATGTCAACTGATTTTGTCGTACCATCTTTTTTAGTAATAGTTAATGTAGTATCATCCAAATCTACATTCAGATTATCTACTTGTTGTATTAATTCATCAAGGATTATAACTTTTGGTTCACTAGGTAACACATCACCACCAGTAACAGTATCTCGAAATATCAATCTTAACACGCTAGTTCTAGCCACTATATCATCAGCAAAAAATTCAATAGCCATATCAACTTGTTTGAATTTAGTTATATCGCTTGTTAAAGTTAAAATGTTATCTTCTCCTATAAGAAGTGAAAATTCTTTTTCGTCAGCTCTAAAACAAGCTTTTTTATTAAATTTTTTATATTTGTCAGGAATTTCAAATTTAATACTTTCAATCTTGTTTTCACTTGTATAACCAATAATAATTCTTCGTTTGTCTAGCTTCCTTGTTTGTTCATCTATTTTTATTTGTTCCATAATGTCTACTCTCCTTTTATTAATTTCTCTAAATTATGGAATATGTCGTATGTTCCACCAGCAATTATTCCACTCAAAGCAATAGCAACCTTGAAGTCTTTAGTTACTATCCACTCTATTAAGGCAACTATTAAGCCAACAAAAATATTCTGTATTGGTATTAATTTATTATTTAATTTAGTATACTTCTTTGATATCATACCTAATACCCAAGTTACTATGATAGTTACTAAACTTATTAATGTGCTTAGTTCCATTTTTAACACCTCTCTTTCAATTCTTTAATTTCTTCATTTATATACTTAATATCATCTTCTAGGCGATATGTTCTTTCTATTACAGTATTGTGTTTCTCTACTTTTTTTTCAAGTTGATTAATTCTATATTTAATTAAATTCATTCCAGCAAAAGAACCTATGCATGTTCCCACAAATGATATTAATGCTACAATCACAGTATCAGTCATATTTCCTCCTTTTTATTTTATTTTTATTTTATTTCCATCTTCCTATTGCTAATATATGAAATACATAATCTGCACCTTCACTATAAGTTGGTGCCATTACAAAAACCTTACCTGCATTGCTTGTACTTGAATATTGTATTGCTTCCATCGTAGCATTTACATCATGTAATGTTACGAATACAAAAGGTACTTCTTTAAATGCTATGGGATAATCTCCTAAATCCGCCTGTGTAGGTGAGTCATACATACTTCCCCATGCGTTTGTTCTTGCTAAATTTCTAGTTACTTTGTGCATAGTTATTAATCTACCATTTGCATATTTAATATATTCTCCTATTTCATTACTACCACTTTCAACAACATTACCCGATGATGTAGTATTAACTTCATTAATAGCACCTACTAAATCATCCTTATTAGTAGTATTTAAATTTGCTAGTGTACCTATCGATGTATCATTTTTCGCTATTCCCTCATCCATATGATTAAGATTTCCTTTATTTAATGGTATTGCTCCAGTTTCTCCTTTGTTGAGCCAATTTAATTTTGTGTAAGACATTTTACTTTTCCTCCATTTCTGTTATTTTATTTTCTAATTTTTCTACCCTCTTCATTAATTCTTGAATTACGACTAATTCTAATCTCGTTAAATCTTCACTAGAATAATTTTTTATATCCCCATTTTGTTCATTTTGAACTACATGAAGTAATGTATTCAATTTAGTATCTTCTATGTCTTCAATTATGAAACCATAGTTTTCTTTTTTACCATATTGAACCTTGTAATCATATTCTTTTAAAGGAATATTTTTAATCAAATCATACAATTCATCCTTTTTATCTTGTGATAATTCTTTGATATTTTTCTTTGTCGCTCTCGATGAACTTCCGCCTATAGCCACACCATTTGCATATATTGTACCTGTACTTCTTAATTTTAAAGTTCCATTGGCACATTCACAAGCACTCTTTTCAGTTGTTCCTGATGCTGTTCCCATACAAGCTAAATAAGCTGTTGCCCCATTGCAAGCCTTTAGGTCCAAATTTACTGATGGAGCCGATACAACACCATTTGAGTTACTGCTTAAACCTATACCAGCAGTAGCACTTAATCTAGCAGCATTAGAAAGTATCATACTTCCACCGCTGGAATTAAATACACTTAGTATTCCATTATAGGTATCTAATTTCATCCTATTATTTGATATTATTCCAGAGCCAACAGACATACCAGCAATTGAACTGGAATTTGGCGATAAATAAGTTCCTGCTAGACTAATAGCCACAGCATTTATCGTACCTGCATTTATTCTATCAGCATTTATATTTTGTGAAGAAAAATTAGTTGTTGTTATAAATTCGCTTGACACTTTATCGGTAGTGATTGAACCGCTTTTGATTTTTTCTGCAGTTATAGTCCCACTTTTTATTTGATTAGCGGTAATTGAACCCGTTGCTATTTTATTTCCATTTATCGTAGTAGTTGTGTTATTGTTAATAGCGGTTATCACACCGCCTATATTAACTTTATTTGCCTGTATTGTTATAGTTTCTGGAGTTTGATTAATCTTAGATATTATTTCATCATTTCCTACTTTTCTGCTAACTTCTAAATTTATTTCATCTTTTGTTTGTGTTATTTTTGAATTCATTTCGACTTTAGTAGCAAATTGAGTAGTATAAATATTTTGCACCATTAATCTAACATATAAATAAGCATTAGGTTGCCCTAGCATATAAATTTCATAACTACCGTCAATCAATCTTATAGTAGGATAAATTAAATCTTCCTGTATTGAATTAGGAAGAGCATATTTAGTACCATTTTCTAACATTCCAACTCTACGAAGAACATAACAAGCACTATTAACATAATCAAGTACAAACTCGTCATAAGTATCATTATCTAACCATAACAAATCTTTTGGCAGTTCATATTCAACATCATAAGTTTCACTCGTGCAATGAAAATGAAGTACTTTTCCAATCGGATATAAATCATCTGACGGATACAAATCATTTGATGGATACAAATATGTTACATCTCCAAGTTTTGGATATATTTTAATATAAATAGGTTCACTTTCATTTATATTTTCCATAACAAGTGTCCCTGTACCTTCAACAGTGTTGGTTATATCTGCTATATCTGATATTTGGCCTTCAATCTTATCAACATCTAATCGTAATTGCGATGTTTTAGTTTCTAAACCATCAGTTTTACTTGCTAATGCTGTTATTTCTTGATTTTGTTTATCAACAATTAAATATGTCTGATTGATTTTTCTATCAGTTTTATCAGCCTTAGTATAATCAGTTTGTGTTAATTTTGGCATTTCTGTATAAATATTTTCTTCCAAACCTTGGGTTATATTTACTTCATCGTTTAGCATTACACAAGAATATGTATTATTGCCTATTTTAACACTATACCTATCACATAAGTCATAGTAAGTGATACCAGGGCTTGAATAATCGTTTAAATAGTATTCTAAGCCATTTAATCTAGTTAGTATATCTTGCAAGTAATCTGATCTATCATTAAAATTCATTATCTGATTGTCTATTATTTTAATTTCAGTAAGCCCATTTGTTGCTATACTTTCATCATCACTTTCATATACATTATCACTTTCGGAACTTCTACTTAAAACAACTGAATTAATAGGCCCATACTTTTTGCCAAATGTTACATTAACATTTCTACACAAATCTTCATCTATTGTATCATTTGTTTCCGTTATATATCTAATTTCTAATTTGTCATCATCACTTATGCAAATTGTACTTGCCGTTACTTGTGCCAATTCATCTAATACATCTCTAATCGTATAACCTTGACCTTTATATAACTCTCTAGATATTGTTTTATTATAATTACTAAATTCTTCGTCAATGTTTTTAAATTCAAGACCTATCGACATTGCTATTGTATTTATATAACTTCTTATTGTTATTGGATAGGCAATTATTCTATTTTCAAATACCTCATCATAATTTTTCATTGAATATAGCATTTTATCATAGCAAGTTATATGATATAATTTTGTATCCTCTTGAAATTCACTTTTGTAAACTAAATAGTTGCCATAGTTAACGTATTCATATTCAGTACCTATCTTTATACCATATTTATAATTAATTTCTGTATTTAAATCTATATTTTGCCTATAATCAAATTCTAATACTTTCATAGCAGACTTTAATATATCAGCATTATAGTATAATTTAATACTAAATAAGTCTTTTTCATCAACGATCGTAGTTCCATAAGTTAAAAGAGATTTAGCTTCTCTAACAGTCTTTAATTTATTTTTATAATCTTCACTATGTATTTTCATTTAAGTCACCTATAATGGATTGTTTCCAACGAAGTCATAGCTAAATGCTTCTTTTTTATTAATTCCTGTAAATTTTAATGCTAAATCGCCTTTATGAGTTGTTATTGTTTTAGTTGTTCCATCTGGATCATCATAAACTATAGTTTGAGATGTAGTTCTAAATATAGAAGTTGTAAGCGTTTTCAAGTCTGCGATTGACAAAGATTTTGCAAATTTAATAGTTATCTTAGGATATGTTCCTTTGAAAGTACCAACGAAGTTTCCACTTAGTGTATTATAGCCAGTATCTGAAGACCAAGTATCATAAAAGCCATAAGTTGCCTCAGTTATGTATTTTCCAATGCTTATGCCATTTATTTTTAAACTATCTTTATTTATAAACATGCTTATCCCTCCTAACTATTCGTTGCAAAATCTTTATTCTGCTTTATATTTTGAACTTGTCTTTGTATTAATCTACCATCCAAATAAATATTAGTAACTCCACCATTACCGCCACCAGAATACTTGCCAATTTCACTAGCAAGTGTTGATAAATAGTCTTGGGTCATAGGAACAACCGCCTCAGGATATCCGGCCTCGCCAATCAAAGCTCTAGTAGGTTGTGTAACTATTCCGCCTTTTGCATAACCTTTGCTCCCACTTCCAAAGCTAAAATCAAAAGCATCTATAACTGATTGAGCACTCACTTTTAATTGTTTCCATAACTTAGTAAAAAAACCATCTGTTTCATCATTCAATTTGACGGTGGCAGTGGCATTTACTTTATAACCATCAATCTTATCAAGTGCTTCCTTTGTCTTATCTAACAATTCATTATTAGTTTTATATTGTTCACTATTTTTATCTAGTTCTTTATTATCATTTTCTAATTTTTCTTTTACATTTTCTAGTATTGCTTTGTAACCATCAAGTCTATTATAGTTATCATCTATTATGTTTTGATTTATCTTATATTCAGCAGAGTTTTCTACCAATTTAGAATTTAAATCTTCATATTTATCTATATTTTCAGAAATATTTCCAGTAAAAGTATCAATTTTATCAACTAAGTTAGTCAAATCGGGAATACTTTTAGTTTTTATTATTTCATCAGTGTTTTTCATTTCATCAGCCCAATTTTTACTTTCTTCTGCACTTTTATATGTTGTTTCTATAAGATTTTTGTTATTGTCATTTAAATCTATTAGTCCTTGTTTAATTTCTTTTAAATCCGCAACTAAATCTCGCCCTGTCATTGCACTATAAATTAGACTTACGCTGATTGCAATAATACCGATCTGTCCTAATACTCCTAATACAGAAGATAAACCCGCAAGTCCAGTACCTGCACTCGCTGTACCAATTAAACTACCTATATTGGCAATTAATTTTGCTATTGCAATTGCTCCAAATGTAACACCCAAAGCAATACCAACAGCTTTTACCAAGTTTTCATTTTCCTTAAGCCACTTTGCTAGATTTTGTAGTTTTTTTACAATTCTATCATCAAGTTCTGGTATTTCTATTCCGCTATAGTCAGCACCTGAACTAGCAGAGGAACTTACATCTTGCTGTTTTCTTATTACATCAAAATCATAATCTTGTGTAGCTTTATTTAATTTTTTCTGTGCTTCTGTTTGCTTATTTAATGCCTTAGCATTTGCTCTTGCTATATAATCTACACCAGTTAAAGCTTTAACGAAAACATTTAAGTAACCAAGTCCCTTTAGTAAAGCATTACTCATAGCATTTAATAGAGGCTCTAAGAAACTTCCTAATCCTATCCACACATTTTGTAACTTTTGTGCTAGTTCAGTATCTTGAGATAAATATGCTGAACTTGCTTTTGATACTAATCTATAAATTGATTGTATTCCAAATAAAGATAAAGCAAATTTCTTTAAACTTTTTCCACCTTTATTGAAGCCTTTAGAAATTTTTTCATTCATTGTATTTCCTTCATTTCCAGCATCATTCATACTTTCTTTTAAAGAAATTATTCTATTTTTTGTCCTTTCAATATCGCTTTCAAGTTTTAATTTTTCGCTTTCACTCATCCTAAGTTCTACTGGTATCTGTAAATCAGTTTCCAAAGACTTAGTCATTATTTGTAAGTCATTTTCTAATTTGTTTATTTGAGCATCCACTGATTTAGTATCTAACTCAGTGGCAATGGTAATTTTTCCATCATACATAGTTAGTCACCTCCTGTGATACTATCCCAAAATTCATCTATTTCTTTTTCTTCCTTAGTTTTTATATGTTTATCTTTAAGTGCTAACCTTGATTGAACAGCCATTATCTTATTTTTCTGCTTTTCATCTGTTATTTCACTTAAATCATAACTTCTTATATCTCTAATCTTGTTAATAAGGCTATCGCTAGTTAAACCACTAATAAGGTCGTTATATTCGTACCAATGAAGATATTCCATTTTTCCAATATCTAAATTGCTATAACACTGCCTTATGCTTGTTCTAACATTGATTTCATCTTGTAAATAATCAAAGTCTATCTCTTCTTCGCTTGTATTTTCTTCTCTGCCGCATCTCAAGTAAATAGCTATTTTATTTTTTAAGATCTTTTCATCTTCTTCTAATACATCACTACCCAAAAGAAGTGTTTCAACAGCATAAAATCTTTCTAAATCTGTGATTTCATCATCCTCTAATGCCCTAAAGCAAGCGAGTGCCACTCTATAATCAGTATTTATTGGATAAATATGACCATTTGCTTCCATTTTAGTTGGATACATTAAAGTGTATCTCCATCATTATTCAGGTACTTTTTAGCGAGTTTTTCTTTGCCCTTTTTAAGTTTTATTTGCATTTTCTTAAAATGAGGTTCTAAAGCATCAAATAATTGTAAATACATACCATAATAGTTGGCATCTCCAAATATTTTTTGACAAGAACCATCACCTAAGAAACTATCAAATTCTTTTCTCATAGTAAGACTCTTTTCTTTTTCAAGTCTAATCAATTTTCTTACTTTTTCTTTCTCATTTTCACAAGTACTTACTATATCTTCTTTTTCTTTTTGATATTCAGCATCCAATTTTGCTATGTTATCTGCTGCATTCATTACTCTTTCCGGAAGACTAATATCAGTTAAATCAAATTCAATATAATCGTCGGTGTCATTTATTTGAAGTCTATAGAAATCTTCTTTATTTCTTTCTATTATTAATTTTTCCATTTTTCCTCCTTAGTAAAAATGAGAGGGCCTTCACCCTCTCATTCTTAAATGTTATCTATTAATCAGAATTTTTAACAAATGTTGGAGTATCTCCAGTAAATGTTACGCTTCCTTGAATTGGATCCCCATTTAAGCCGATTGTAAATGTTATATTTGGTGTAACACCACCATCACCACCATAAGTTTCAACTGATATAGTACAATCGAAAACTTGTGCTTTAAATGAGTTAGTATCTGTTGTTTTGTCATATTTATCAATCAACAAGGCCTTTGTTACAGCTTCACTACCAGTTGCTAATTTATATCTCAAACCATTTATAAAATCATAAATAGCATCTCCAAAGTAACATTTCATATTACCATCAATAGTAATGTTGTAACTATCTAGAGTAACTGTTGCATTATCATCGGTAATATAAGTTTCACTTGTAGAACTAGGATTATAATTATAGGTAGCGGTAGTTGACTTCTTACCATATAATCCCCAACTTTCACTTTCGCCACTTGGTGTAGTATCAAGATAAAGTATAATTTCTTTTCTTTTAACTAATTTAGGCATTTTCTTTCCTCCTTTTTTATAATAAAAGGACTCTTTTTTGAGTCCATTTACATTTTTATTTAAAATAAGTTATTCTCATTTGTATAGCATATCTTGCAGTATTGGTACCAGCATCTAATATAGAGCCATTATTAAGACATTCTATAGAATAAATTCCATCTATATTTGGTAATATCTCATTAGAATTGTTATCTTCTATTAAACTATATAGTTTTTCATAATAGCTACTATTTTCCATATTTTGTATTACATCAGCACCATAGCTATTAACACTAATCAATTGAAATTGATATTGTCTTAAAGATGAACCATCAAGATATTTTTCTAATATAGGGTCAACCGGAATTGACACAATTGCAAACTCTGTAGGTTCTTCTCCTAAAAAGTCTACATTAATTCTACAATTTTCATCAATAATATCATTATCTATTAAGTATTGTCTTATTTTTTCAATCATTATTTACACCCTCTATTCACATAATTTTGTACTTCTTCAACAACTTTGTTTCCTTGTGATGTCCACATCAACTTATCCCAATGCGCACCAGTTCCTGGAGTGTGATACTGTAACATTTTGCCAGAATTAATTTTCGTTACTCCTGGCCTAGACCAATATCCATAATCAGAGTTATAAAAAGCACCTTTTTTATAATCAGGATCAACATAAAGTTCACCATTATAAAGATAATGTGCATCAGGTCCTTGATAAGTAATATTATCGTTGCCAACACCAGCTGTTTGATTTAAATGACTTCTAGTACCGCCTGGAACAAAAGGTGTCATATATCTATAACAAGATTGAGTAAAAAAAGCCTGTGCTGGACCACCTTTTTGAATACCCAATCTTGCCTTTATAGTACTTATTGGTTTCATTTTTACTGACATTACTTTGCTCCTAATTGAATGTGTTTCATATCATCACTACCATAATCGTTATTAATTAAGGTAGTTATATTATAATTATCAATTTTTAAATCGCTTTGCTTTGTTATTTTATCTTCAATATTACCTTTCACGATAATATCTCCAATAGAAAAAGGAACCTTTTCAAGTTCCATATTTGTATCGTAAGGTATATATACACTTATATCATTAGCTTTTTCATAGCCTTTGTTGATACTTGCGCCTTTACCCCCTTGCCACATTACATTTTCTATTGGGTATCTATCCCATTCATCAAGTCTTTTTTCTGGATTAAATCTCTTATGATAAAGAGTCATACATGAATTAGTTGTCATTAGTATCAGCACCACAATATAATACAAATACATCATTAATTTTTGTATTTGATAAGTATTCTTTTATAATACTTTTAAATAATTTCTTTTTTTCACTAGTAACTGGTCTATCATAATTAACTGAATATTCTCCTACTTTTTCACTAGATTTAGTACCAGTGTCATTGTATTTCTTTATTTCAGTTATTAATTCATTTATACACAACTTTAATTCAATGGGATAATCAGATATTTTTCTAAAGCGATTAAAAGTAAGTTCATCAACTTGCTTTTCTGCTCGATATTCTAATAAATTAAAGGGCATTTCTGAAAGTGTACCCTCTAAATCTTCCTTATATTCATCATAAGTTAAATACTGGTTTTCAAATTCCATAATGCCCTCCTATATTAGGCAAAATCTACTAATAGATCACTATCTAATTCTTTGATACCATAAATAATATCAAATGAGATTTTGTCTTTTTTAGTATCTTGGTCATAACCAAATACAACTCTTACTGCTAATCCATCAGCACTAGCAATAGCAGCCTTAGCAGCACCTTGAGGTAACTCTAATTGTCTAGTAACTAATGCTAAACCATTTCTGTGGAAGCCTAAAGAGTGTGCCTTATTTATAATTACTGCACTTACTGCAGTAGTAATAGCAAATGGTATTTTTTCAGTTACTTTTAATGTTCCTGCTCCATCTGCTAGAGTTAAATCTTCAGCAACTTCAAATAAGTATCCATTAACGATTAGCTTATCTCCTGCTTTAATAGTTCCAGTTTTTGCTGCTCCATCTGATACAGTAAACTGAGTAGCACCTTTAGTACAAGCAACTTTATATGCTGTTGCAGTACCAGCAGTTGCAGAAGTGTTTTCAGGTGCATTTTGGCTTAAGAATGAATTCATTGTATAAACTCTACCTATTTCAGCTTCTTTTAATGCTTCTGAATCACCCTTATAGCATACTTTAGCAAAATTATCTAAAGTATTATATTTATACATAGTATCAGTAGCTAATACTAAGTTTCTATTTTTATCTCTTGGTGCTTTCTTCTTATCTAATGCCTTAGCAACATTAGCAATATCTGCTATTACTGGTGTTGCTGATACAGATACTTTAGAACCTGCTTTTTCAACTCCAACAGTTAATAAGTCAATGTCTACTGCTTGAGCAATAGCAGTTAATGCTGGTTCAATAACCTGTTTTGAGAAATCTTTAATATCTAAAGTCATTTCTTTAGAAGTTACACCAACAGTAACATCTCTGTATCTGTCCATTTTAACTGGAACAGAGCCTTCACTTATTTCTTGTTCCTCTACTTCTCCTATAAAGTTTTTAGCCACAAATTTGGCTGGTTTACGAACTGTAATAGTATCTCCTACATTTACAAATTCTTTTGAATAATCTCTATGAACTAAATTAGCCATAGTTAGATTTGATTCAAGTACAAGTAATGCTTCATTTGCAATAACTTGTGGTGTTAATATTTTATTCATAATCTATTTTCCTCTCTTTCTTTTAATTATTTTGTCTCCATGCTTTATATTGTTCGAAAGACATTTCATCTAAGTTATTAGGTGTTGTATTGTCTCCTTCTCCCATACCTGGCATGTCTGCAGGTTGATTAGGATTTTCAAATAATCCTGTTTTGTCTTTTGTAAGACTTTCGAAGATTTCTTTAATACCTTTACCCTTATTTTCTGCTTTGCTTAATTCGGACTTAATATCACAGATAAGGCCATTTTTTACGTAATCACTAGTGAATTTCTTATCTCCAAATGCAGTAATAATATTATTAGTAAGTATTTCATCTTCTTGTTTTGCCTTTTCATCGGCTATTCTTTGAGATTCTTTTTGTTTCATATCATTAATCTCATTTTGAAGTTTAGTAACATCATCGGAACTAGGCATATCTTTAATTTGATTTTCCAAATTAGTTATTGTACTCTTATAAGTGTTGATTTCATTTGTTAAATCTTTTTTTACCTTTTCATTTTCGTTAGTAACGATTTTACCATGTTCAGTTAAAATCGATTTAACTTCTGCAGCACTTAATTTAACCTTTTCTTCTCCTATTTCTAAACCTTCTAAAAAATCTTTCATATCATATTCTCCTTCCACTTTTTTACAGAGGTTTAGTCCTCCTAGATTTTTAGATATTATCCTTTCTTTCAAGTCTTTAAGATAGACCAAAAAAAGCCGATTTCATTCAATCGACTTAGTAGTGCTTTTCATAAGCACCATAGAATAGATAAGGACTATATTTTCCTAATATTATACTGATTTATATAGCCAACCTCATATAACAGGTTACGATAATTATCTACTCTATGCTACCTATAAGATAGCATAATAAAAACACTCTATTTTTGAGTGCTTAATATTTTTTTTAATTTTTCATCATATATCTCGTATATTTCCCAAATTCCACCTTTGGAACTACCATCTGCTGGTCTTGGATTACGAAATGAATACATATAATTTTCTTCACTATCATCTACTATCGAAAGCATTTTGCCATCTGATGACATTCCAACACAATCATATATTTTATTATTAGTTAATCCATCAACACCAAATGATTCACCTACATATTTCAATTTGCCTAATAATTCTAACTCAATATACTCATCGGTTTCACTTTGATATACTTTTGTTTTCATACTTTCACTTTCTTTCTTTAGGTTCTTCTTTTAATTTACATTCATATTGTTTCCCATTTTTCTCATAATAGTGTACTTGATATGAATAGTATTTACCATTAACAGTACCTGCAACCTTGGTCCAATTGCCAGAACCATATTTTTCTTCTAATTGTCTTTTTACTCTAATATTTTTAGAAGTGCCTTGACCAGCGATAACTGTCACATTCTCTATAGTTACATTTTGTGGAATAATCCACTTCTTAATATTTATATTATCACTAAATAAAGTATTTTGCAACACTTCGTTATCTTTATGATAGGTTTTAGGATTATCTTTCTTATTTATATTAATTTTTCTGTATCCATCAGCTCTCAGTCTATCGACTTTTGTAGGTAACCCACTAATATCAGATAATTCTTTGTATTTATTAGTAAGCTGTTCTATTTTTTCTTGACAACGGTACAACTCATCAGTATCATCTATTGCCTTTGCGCCTATTTGACTATCCTTGTACTGTCTTATTTTAGTCTCTATTTGCCTCTGTAACTGAGTTCCTTCGTACATTGTATAATGATTACCCTCAAAATCAAAACCTTTCATATTAGCCTGTTTATCAGCCTCTAATTGTTCTTTTGAATATATAGGCTCTGATATTCCCAAAACTATTCGCATTGGAAAGTGATAACAATTTAATTCGCCAACATGTCTATCTAAACTATTATTGATAGTATCATAATCTTGATATTTAATACCATTGATTGTTTTTTCACCATCAGTGCTAAATTGTCTACCATCAATCGTATCAATGTGATCTGGTGCTGCATATAAATGATGAGATACTTCTATACCATCTGCTCCGAATTCTTTTCCAAACATTTCTTGTGTTTCTCTATTAAGTCTTCTTATACCATCCATCATATTCATTCTAACTGATGAATCTGCTCTTCTAGAATAACCACTAGAATAGTCGACAATTCTAAGTCCATTTCTTGTCATTTCTTTCATTGCTCTTTTCATAGCCATTTGATATGATTCTCTACCTTGAGTAATACTCAGTATTGCCTCATCAGTTATTTTTTGATAGATGTCTGATATTGATGTGAATTCTTTTTGACCCAGCTCATTGATATTAACATAAGCGAATGTTTTACTCATATTAATATATTCATTAGCGGTCGCCTTAGCAATACTCATAACTTGTTCTTGCAACACTTTATTTTCTTCATAAGGAATAAACTTTACTTTTTTATAATCATAAAATTTCTTTGAGAATGCTTGATTCTGTTTTGCCACTTCTTCAAATATTTCATAGATATCTTTTACATTCATATCAGTTACTTCTGCTATTTTATTCATTATTTCATCTAAATCATCACCATATTGAACCGATTGCAATAGTTCTGATACTTGACTTGGCGTTACTTTTCCAATTGTTTTTATCTGTTTGCCAATTTTCTTAATAAAATATGTATTTAAACTTTCAATTCTATCGACAAGCCTTTCAGATAGCCTTTCTAGTGCATCTTCACTTAACATTACTTCTCACCAAAGTATTCATTTACAATATTATGAATAATATCATGCGAATTGGCACTTATATTACATAAATCTTCCTCAGTATAGTTTCTGTTACCATCAAATAAATAGCATCCTATGTAACAGTGCATAAGCTCATGTTTTAACGTTTGCTTTTTTTGGTCTAAGCATAAATCTTTATCAATATAAATTTTACTGCTATCTAAATATGTAAGCCCAAAATATCTTCCCTCTTGGGGTTCGCCATCATATTTATATTCTCTAAATTTTTCTCTTATTTCTTCTTGCGATAATTCTACTATTTCCCATGATCTATTGTTCATTTTAAATCTCATATTAATCACTTCCTAATAAATCTTGTGTTTTAGGACTTTCTTTTTTTATCTCATCAATTACTGCTTGAGCTTCTTCTATTGTTTCATTTGGCTTTAAATATTGCCTCAATTCAGCCTTTCTGATTATTCCTCTAGATTCGCCTTGCATTAATTGACTAAATTCTTGTGTACTATCTTCTAGTATTGTATAAGACCAGTCTGTTGATAATTCATATTCTCCTTGTGGACCTAACCCAAAATAATTAGCAAGTACATCACAGGCATATAAAAAGTCTTTTAATCCATCCTCTAGGCTATCTCTTATATCATCTATTATTGCGAATGTATCTTGATTTGCCCTTCTCGCTTCATCTTTATTTTGATAAGTTGATAAAGGATCTGTAAGTATTCCTCTATTGGTTCCTACTTGTTTTTCTAACAAAGCACATTCATTCATTAATTTATTAAATAATGGTGTGTCTCTAAATGCTGAATCAAATACTTGATAAAATGTATCATCTCCAGCATTAACTTTCTTATATAATCCATTTTCTGATAAGGCATTGTCTCCTTTAAACATGGTAGAATCTGCTAGTATGATAACTTGCTTCAAATCAAACTCTCTATCTATTTGTTTCAATGTTTCGCGTATTTTTTCAATTTGTTTATCACATCCATAAGTAATAGGAGCACCATACTTGTCCATTTCTTTTCTGTTGTCTATTGGACTCTTAATATACATGAATGGCATTCTATCAACATTTGTAATAGACATATCCTTTATATTTTCCCATTCAGGAATTAATGACATTTCAATTGGATCATCATTAAGTGTGCTTCTATATCTGATATATAAATTGTTATTTTCCAATATATAATCAGCCCACCTGTAGTAATGTTCTTTATTTTTCACAATATGTTCGGCCATTATAGTACAATCAACTATATCATCACCAATCATTTTATTAATTGAAAATCTATTTTGTGTAACAATATTAAAATATATCTTTTTTCTATTAACATATGGAATTACTAACACACCACCAGTACCTAAATCTCTAGCAACTATCTTTTTTAGTTTCTTTTTTAATTTTTTTAAAGTTTCTTGTAGTAATTCCGCTCTTTTATTATCTCCAACGACATCAATATTACTATCACTTATTGTTATATTTGCCAATTTATTAGCAAATATCGCGGTAAAATTAATATCTTTATCATTCTCATAATTATAAGTAAAATCATCATTTGCTTGCATTAACATATCATCTGACACTTGTTTTTTACCGAATAATGCAAGTATTTTATTCCAAAATCTTACAAACATACTATTACTCTCCTTTTCTTCTCCATATAGGATTCATTGCATATCTTACACTGTCTATGCAGTGATTATCTGCATCTACATATCCAGTAATATAATTTCCATCTTTATCTTGTGGATATTCATATATGGTAAACTCTTCTGCTGTCTTAGGGCATCTTCTAGGATCTATTACTATTTTTGCTAATCCAGATAACCATTTCATTGAATATTCCACACTATCAGGACCTTTTTTTGCTCCTCTCATTAATGAGCCATAACTTTGAAAGTCTCCTATTGATTTAGGTTCAGCACTATCAGCAGTAATTAAGTCATCATTTTTTACACCTTTTTCTTGTTGCAAGTAATTCCAGACTTTAGTATTACTCATTTTATTTACTACATATTCATCAAATATATATAAGGTCAATTTATTTGGTTGATAACACATTTTAGTCCATGCTAATGGATCGGGATACCATCCAAAATCCATACCTTGATATAAATAATCGAAGTTTTCTATTTCTTCATCAGTTATCTCTCTTAGTTCAACATTTTCAAATACATTTCCACCATCACCAGTTTCTTCACCCAAATATTCATTAGCATAAGCAGTAGGATTATTTTGCTTTAGAAGTTCTGCATCATCAAAAAAAGGTTGACCTAGCCACTCTACTGGCGCATCTAAATATGTACTCCTATGAACTAATCTTTTAGGATTAGGTAATCTTTTTTCAACATTAACGAAATGTTTTTTTGATTTTGGCGTATTATATATTCTAAATGTCATAAACTCATTTCCACCACGTTTTACTGACTGGTCTATTTTACGAACTTCATTCATACCAATCATTTGGTCAAATTCTTCATATATTATTATTGCTATATACATGTTTTTAGGTGGTTTAATTGACTTAATTTTTCCCGGATCATCAGCTCCTCTAAAATAAATCATTTGCCCTGTCTTTTTATTTCTCATTTCGAGTGGACTTTTAGTTTTAACCCAATTTTCATTAATAAAAGGAAATGTTTCACTTAAGTTGTCCATTCCCCATTCTAATTGACTATAAACTGAATCTTTTAATGTATTGGCTACTTTACGAATACATATAGCACACCAATTAGGATTATTTTCTAGTTCTTCTGGAACTATCTGAGACCAAAAAGAAGATTTGGCACTTCCACGACCACCCTCTAACCAATAGTCATCGTGTTTTCTATCTTTTATATCTCTATACAAATCAACAAATGCTTTACCTATATTTTTGGCTGGCATATATACTTGTTGTTTATTGTTTTCTAAATTAAGTTTTTGCATCTCTGCAAATTTAAATTCTTTATCTATTAGAATACCATAAGCACTTGCTAAATCTTTTACATTAGTAAATGCATCTACTTTATCAGCCTTATCATCTATTGCATTAACAAGTTTAGATATGACTTGAAGTCTTTTATTGTTTGTTTCTGTTATCATTTCCAGCATAGATTTAGTATTTTCTTCTTTTTTTTGTTCGATTTTTTCTTTAATCTCTTTATTATTACTATCTTTGCAAAGTTTCCTAACAGTATATTCCGAAACGTTGTTCATTCTAGCAGTCTCAGAATAATTATTGTTTTCAACGAAATCAGCAATTATTTTTTTCTTTTGCTTATCAGTTAATTTGGTTCTGCTAGTTTTCTTTTTAGTCTTTTGGTTTATTGTAGACACATTAACCACCTTACAAGTTCTCTCTTATTCTTAAACTCTTCCTTTGCTGGGAAATCATCTTCATTATCTAACAATTCATATGATAATCTAAATGTTTTACTGATTTTTTCATTTTTAGCAACAGTTAATTCTATGATAGTTATTTTATATTTCTTTGATAAGTTGATTAAAGCTATTCTTATGTACTTATCTAAGTTCATAACCATCACCTACTTTTCTTCTATCACATCTACTTTTTCTTTTTTTATTTTTTCTACTATTCCTTTTTTTTCTAATTCTTCAATTCTTTTTTCATCGAAGTCTACTATTTCACCTCTGTTATACCATCTATCTGTTATTTTGTCTGGATAACTTTTTATTACTTTTGCTTTCATTTTTCTTTTTCCTCTCTTTCTTTAATCTCCTTTTGTTAGATAATACATCATCTTTGCAGAACATATAGTCACTACAAGTTTTACAAGTATTATTCCACATACACTTTTTGTAATTCATACTAATCAACCCTTTTTTGCTATAATAAAAAGACACTTTGAGTGTCCATCTGATTACATACGAAGAAAATAGTTATTAATACAAGGGGGTTGTATATACAAATAAATTAAAGGAGTTTGTATGTAATCTCGTATTAGTAAGTACTATAGAATAGATATAATAACTTTGATATTATCTCACAGGCATCCAACCTGACCTCTACTAATAAAATAGAGAATATTCATTTTAGAATATTGTGTCTAGCACTTCCACCATTACATTTTATATATCTATTCTATACTACCTACTAATAGGTAGTAAAAAATGAGGTTAGTGTGACAACATATATATTTTTATATTTTCACGATATAATTGTAAACCTAGATTTGTCCGATTTTGTCCGAACTTTCATTTTTATATAATTTTTTCTTCATTTCTGAAATATAATCATATACTTGTGTTTTACTATAACCAACTAATTTATGAAATTTATACACAGATCTATGCTCTATCCATCTATAAATGTATATTTTGTCATATACATCCCCTTCTTCTTTCATTTTTATTAGCTTCTTCTTAAGCTCATAATTTAGCATATCTCGTGTATTTCTACTTTGGTTAATCAATTTATCAACTTCATCTATTTCACTCGTGTAGTTAATTAAATTAGTGTCTGGTGAAGTATTTATAGTTACCATAACTTCTTTAGGCTTTACCGCTCCTGGCATTACAGATAATATTAATTCACTTTTCTTTTCTAATGCTTCATTATAATTTTTTTCAGCTTCTTTACATTTTTTTAATAATTCATGATACTCAATATACATTTAATTCCCCTTTCTAACCATAATCCCCAAAATGTAATTACAATTGTAAGTATGTAAACATACATACCCAGTAAGTAAATAAATTTATTTACTTATTTTGATATCATAATATCACTTTTTAAATTATTAATATCTTTTTTTAATTCAGTAATTTTCTTAATTGCTTTAATTCTGGTTAATGATTGTATTTTTTTATATTCTTTAACCATTTTTTTAAATTCTTTTTCATTGGATTCATTGAAATAATTTTGTATTTCTATGTCTGTAGTTATACCACTTTCTGTCATTTCATTTATAAAGAAACTAATCATAAATAAAATTATATTGTCTTTATCCTTGCCTTTTGTCATTTCTTTCCTTTCTAACCAAAACCTAATCCTCTAAATAATTATTATCTAAATACATATATCCATATATTGCAAATCCAGTCAATATCAACCAAAATATCCAATATAAAACTGATATAATTGTACCTTTATTTTTTTTATTTTCTATAGTCTCACTTAAATTTGAACTGTGAATTTCTATTTTGTTTCCTTTTTCTGCTATTATATTTTTATTTCCACATTTTGCGAATATAGTTCCATTAAAGCTTATATTTCCAACTACATAATAATATCTTATATCTCCTTCCCTTGATCCCCAAAAACTAGGCTTTTCTTCATATAAGTAATTACCATTGACATTGTTTTTATATTCATCAACAACATTATTACTTAAAGACAATCTATATGTTGAATATCCATAGAATGTAGAATAATTAAATTTTCTTCCTAAAAACATTATTTTCTTAGATGTATAATCTTCTGAAGATATATCATCCCACGAATAATAATATTCTGTACGACATTTAGTATTTCCTTTGCTATCTGTGCTACATACTTGTCGACTATGTCTTGTATATCTTTGTTTTACTTTTTCAATATACATGTATTCATTTTTAAGTTCTTTTATAGATACTTTATCTATCGCTGTAAATGTTCCATAGGCTAATATATTACCTACTTCTGTATCGATTGAATAATTAAATAATTCTGCATTATTATCTATTTTTAAAGCTTTATTAAATTTTTCTATCGATAAAATATTTTTTTCTATTATAAAGTTATGAATTATTAATCCCAAACCTATCAATAGAAAAAAGATTATTATAGATACTAATATTTCTCTTTTTGTAATTTCCATATCTTAATCCCATAAATTAGTTGGAGCATCTTCTGAAACTTCATAGTTTAAATATTCATATTCTTGTCTATCGTATCCCATCATATTTAAAATTAAACTATTTGGAAATTTCTTTGTATATTTGTTATAAGATTTAATCTGTTCGTTATAGTTATTTCTATGTTCTGCAATTAAATTTTCAGTTACAGACATTTCTATCATAACTTGCTTATAATTTTCATTTGATTTTAATTCTGGATATTGTTCTACAACTAAATTAATTAACTTTTCAGCTTCTTCAACTTGTCCATCTATTGCTTTAGATCTCGCATCAACTATTTTAGATAAAGTCTCTTGCTCGTATTCATTGTAAGATTTTACAGTATCAACCAAATTAACTATTAAATCTAATCTTCTCTTTTCCTGAATCTTTATAGATGATTCACTCTCTTTTATTTGTTCCTCTAATACAATAACGTGATTATTAGTAGTTACAAATCCTATTACTACAAATAACACTACTGATACTACTATTCCTAATATAATTAAAATTTTTTTCATTCTACTTACCTTCTCTTTCTAAATATGCTTTTAATTCAGGATCTGTTTCTGCTAATATATTTAGTGCTGTTTGATAATTATTATAAAGAATTTTATTTTCTTTTTTTGTTTTAATTAATTCATACACTAAAACTGACATAGTAAATATACTTAATATAATTAATTCTTCCATTACTTCTCACCTTCTTCTAATTTTTGCATATGGTTTATAATTATATTGCATACTATTACTTCTGCTTGTGTAAATGTTTTACCATATCTTTTACCATATGACTTTTCAAATTCATTTAGTTTAGTTTTTCTTATATATTCTTTTAATTTATCCCAGTTATCTTTTAAAGTTTGATTTTCGTCTTGTAATTCAAAGATCATATCTTCATATGTTTTCTTATCACCCTCTAAGGAAAATACACCATTCTTCATATATAATTTCTTTTTTTGGTAGTATTTTAGTAATTCTTGTTTGTATTCTTCAGATATTGTATTTGACTCTTTTATTGCATTTTCTATTAATGCTTCTTTTTCTCTAGCAGTCATTATCTACTTCTTCCTTTCACCTTTTCCTCCTGATACATTTCAAGTACCCACTTCAAGTTAAGTAAGGCACTCTTTACTGCTTCACTTGCTGGTAAACTTAATAAATAATTTATTTTTAATGTAATCTTTTCTTCAAAAGATAGTCCTTCATAGTTTATATTTATATCTTTCATAATTCCTCCTAATTTTCACATTTTAATTACAATAATTGTATAAATTATTATCTTCTAAATATTTATGTTCTTCTTTTGATAACATTTTATCGTTGCGAATATATATAACATTTGCAAAAAACATATCATCGGGGTCTCTACAATATTCAACCTTTTTAACTCTTAAGTATAAATAACCTAAACTACATTTTTTAATTAACAAAGTTCCCTTTTTAATTTTACTTCTATATGGATAATGCCCTGAAATTCTAGTTTGTTTCTTCCAGTTTGTATTTCCATCATCTAAAAAACTAATATTCATCCCCCAACAACCTTCGTCAAAATTAATTATATTATTTTCTTCAAACTCTTGCTTTTTTCGCATATTATTCCTCCTATTTTTCTGGCATTTGATATACAATACTTGTTGTACCTGCTAATTGATTATTGTTAGTTGCTTTTAATCCCGCATATAACATATTTTGTATTTCAGTTAATACTTCTAATGCTCTTTCTTTTGTTTCATATCTTCCTAGTTCTCCACTTGGTCTATAATAAGTTCCAGGAACTTCTTTACCTTTTTCTACATAATAACAAATATAATTTCCAACACTGACATATAAATTATCAACTTTAACAATACTACTTTTATCTTGACTTCTAATCCATAATTCCATTACTTTTCTCCTTTTAATTTATTAACTTCATCAATTAATTCATTGATTTTTGCTCTATTGTGCGTAATATATCTTGCCAAAAAAAGTTTATCTTCAATATTACCTTCTTCAAATTCTAATCTTATAATCTTCTTATCTTCTTCTATTATTTCTACTTCATCGTTTAAATTAGTTGTAGTTATATATAGGTCTTTGCCGGTAATATCATATCTTGTATATGTTTTATATTTTTGTATCCAACCATAAACAAAATTTTTATATTTTATTTCTTTAGGAGCTTTTCCATCTTTAACCAATCCTAATAACTCATACATTGTTATTTTCATTTTTCATCAAATCTCCATTCTACATAACTTTTTAAATACCTTATTGTTATTGTTATTTTATGAGTATTAATTTCTAATATAGTCCATTCTATTTGTCCTACATAATGAGTTGTTCCTTGAGTATTAGATATTATATTATCTATAATTAAGCCAATAGTTGAATAATTTAAACTAGAATTATTTATTATTTTCATACTTATTCTCCTATTCTATATTCCATATTTTCAAATTGTTCTTTTGTTACTATTGATTTAATATCTTTTTAAAAGTTCTGACAATACTCAATAATTCATGATAAATAGTATCTTCTTTTATTTGAAATGATTTATGTTTTATATCATAAAATACTACGTTGCACATTTTTATTTCATATTCATCTTCACAATACATATATAATTTGTTATCTTTTATTTCCACTTCAAATTCTTCTATAAAATCAAGCAAAGGATTATATGTATTTGTTATATTTCTATTTTCTTTATCTTTTACAACTTGATATATAGTTCTATATGTAAATATTACTATATTTTTAAAATCTTGATTAAATATCATTATTTATCATCTCCTATTATTTCTCTATATTTTTGTAAAATTTCTTTATATACTTTCATCTCTTTGTTGGAATTGAACAGTAAATCAGAAACTGCTTCGCAACTATGTATTTCATCTTCTAAATAATTTATAAACTCCTTTTGTTGAGTTTCTAATATTTCCATCTTACCAGCATTTTCTAAACAACTATCTTTCCAATTACAAGCAATATTTTCTTTTTCTTCAAGTTGTTTCTTTAATTCTTTATTTTCTTCTATTAATAAATCAATACATCTAGCATTTTCTCCATAACAATTGCCTAAAAATTTAATTTTTCCATTTTCTATTTTTGCAACAGTCATACCAATTCCATCTTCTCCATTTGTGTCTACACCTATCGTGTATTTATCAATGTCGTAAGTATATTCTTTATCATTCATTTAATCATCACTCTCTACTTTCTCTCGATATATTACTATCGATTTTATTGTTACAATTCCATCTATATATCCACCTTTTTTATTTAACTCTTTTCTAAATTGTTTTAAATTTTTTTCATACACAGTACCACAATAACCTTCTATAGTAGTAACTTTTGTTTCATAATTATTTTTATTTTTAATCTTTAACATTACTATCACTTCCTTGTTCTAGTTCTTGCATTTTATTTTTTATATCAGTAAAACATAATCTTCCACCAATATAATCTTCATTGTTCATATAATAATCGTAATGTTTATTAACCCATTCTTTTAACTCATTCCAATTATCTTTTAAACTTCTTGCATATACTTTAACATCATCAAATATTGTGTTTTCATCTAGTCCTAGTGTTTTTGTTATATCTTCCATTTCTAGTCTAAATGTTTCTTCATTTGTTTGAGTTACTAATAATTGTTCTTTTAGTTGTTCATTTTCTTTTTGTAATTCTTCGACCTTTTTACTATTTCCAATTCTTCCACCACAATCAGTTCTTTCGCAATATTGTTTCTTTAATTTCTCGGTTTCTTGCTGTAATTTACTAATAGACCTTTCATTAGCCTCTATTACTTCTCTTATTTGAATTCCTGTCGCTTCATCTCCATCAGGATATGTATAGTATTTTCCATCTTCTAAACTATAAAATAAATTATTCATCCTTCCACCCCTTTATCATCATAATTAATCCTATAATCGCCCCTATACCAATCAACCCCCAGAATATTAATGGTATATATAATATAAGCATTTAATCATCTACTTTCTCTACTAAATCTGCTTTTATCAAATCGTATATAGTATCATTTAATTCAATGGCATTTACTTGTATTTTTCTATCATTCCATACATAAATATCTTCTTGATAATATCTACCTTTTTTATATGTTTTAACCATAGCCCATCCATCAGGAAAATTACTATTTCTCTTAAATCCATACTTTTCCAATTCTTTTAAATCAACATTATCTTTAATTTTTAGCATCATTCTTCCTCCTTACCACTTATAAGTCCACATCAAGTAAAGAACTAATATGCTTGCCATAGCCATTCCTAAAAAGAATATAGTTATTAGAAATATGCACACATTTTCGCACTTTGCTTTTCTTTGTGCTTGTCTGTATTGTATTTCTTCTTTATTTAATCTTTTTTTTGGTATCCTTTTCTTAATTTTTGGAAATTTTTTTTGTAATTTTTTTATTTCTTTTTCAGTTAATTCATTTGGTTTCATAATTTTCTAATCCTCTCTGGTCTACTATTTTTATCCATAGATCCATTTCCTAAAGTACAACCATACTTTTTAATTTGGTAGTTTTCTATAGCTACAACTAGCTTGTCCAAATGCTTAAAATCACCATGTAATTTCTTAAACTTTGCTCTAAACATGCTCGAATTAATCATTGATTTATCTTTATAAAGGTTGAAGTAGAATTGTAATTTGAACTCACTCTCGTTCATCTTCTCCATCCCCTTTATTCTCTAGTTTTTCTTTTTCCGTATCCAATGCATCCGATAATTTTTTTATCTCTAGTATTGCATAATCATATCTAGCATCATTCATTTTAGATATTACATTTATTCTATGTGGCAAGTATGATTCAACTAGTTCTAATATTTTATTTCTGCTTTCAAGGAAGGTATTTCTCTGTTCCATCTTGTCATATTTTCTTTGAAGTATTTTTAGTCTTTCTTCTGCAAAGTTTTTATCTCTTTTTAGTCTTTCTATTTCTTTTTTATTTCCTGCTAACTCTTGAGCAGTTCCAATATCTAATATTTCCCCTTTCATTTTTTCCTCCTCTATTTTCACTACACAATAACCATTTTTACTTCTTTTTCTGTGTGTTGGTGTTGTATAAAATGCTATTGTTTCAACTCTTACTTTTAGTAGTTCTGCTAATTCTTTTTTTGTTCCGATTCCAACAAGCTTTTCTCCTTTGTATAAAGCATACTGACTATTTCTTTTCATACAATAGTTCCTCTAATTTTTCCATCGTTTCCTTTAAATCTAAAAGTTGAGGAGCAGTTTTAATTTGTTTGCCATTTTTTAGCATTGATAAATATTTTAATGCTTTTTTTATAATAACACTGTAATCTCTCATTAACACCACTCCTTAATCAATCTCTCTAATTCAATATCATCTTTAGTTTTTATTCCTAAATTTTTAGCTTCTTGTACTACACCATTTAAAAGAATACTCATTTCTTTGGTGTCATACTCACTACTACCTTTGTAAATTTTATAATGGTTAAACTCTTTACCATTTAAGATGCTAGTTCCAGCCAATTTATAATATTTAAAGTAACCTTTAACATCTATTTCGGATAATATACTTACCATTTCAGATTGACCATAATCTATTAACATTTGCAGATATACTTCTTCTTTTGACTTGTTAAGCACATTTCCTATTTCAGTTACTAATTTCCAAAGATAAGCATTTGCATTTAAGCTTCTCTTTTCTCTATGCTTATCTATTTTTACATCGTAGACAGTATCTTTATCTAATCTAAATAATAAAGGTAAGAACTTTTCTATCTTTCCAGTATCATCTATCATAAAAATCACCTTTCATACATTTTGCTAATCCTTTTTGCCCACAACTATTTAAATATCTTTTTAAAAACGTGAAACGTTCTTCATCCATCTTCATTGTTCCATCGGTTATTGCATAAACAAGGTTATATATTAAGCTTCTTGGATCATTATAAAATAGCAATCTCATATCAGTTATATTATTTTCTTTACCATCAACAATATTATTCCAATATACTTTTGTATGATTTTCATCTCTTTCTTTATTTAATTCTGATATAGGTCTGTTGCATTTAAAACTTCTGCATATTTTCGGCCTGACATTATATATTTTGCATTCTTTTTTTTTTCTGTCATAAAAACAACATTGTAAATTTATATTATTTTCATTTTGAAAAAATTCTGGTGCAATTTGATTTTCTTTGATATAATTTCTTATTTGTTTTTCTTCTTTTCTAGTAAGTGGTATCATAGCCGAGCAACAATTCCCACATCTGCTGCAATTACCACATTTATCACAATAATTTTTCATTTTCATTTCTCCTAAAATGGTAAATCAGAATCATTAATTTGTACTTCGTTTCCGAAGCTAGCAAATGGATCGTTTGCTGTAGGCATACTATCAATTTGTTCAGTAGTTATTGAGCCAGATTTTACTGGTGGCTCTTCTAGATTGTTTACGCTATCATTACTACCTTTACTATCAAGGAAAGTAACATTTGATACAAATATTTCAGTAACATAAATCTTTTTACCATCTTTATCATCATAATTTCTAGTTTGAATTCTTCCCTCTACTGCCACTTGATTACCTTTCTTTTGATATTTAGAAAGATTCTCCGCTAGCTTGTCCCATACTACACAATTAATAAAGTCTGCCTTTCTCTCACCATCATCATTTGTATATGGTCTATTTACTGCTATAGTAAATTGGCATACTTCTCTTTTTGTATTTTCTGTCATTTTAAGTTCAGGTTCTCTTGTTAATCTTCCAATTAATATTGCTTTATTCATAGTATGTTTCCTCCAATTTTTCTTTTAAACTTTCTATTTCACAAAGTAAATCATCAATGATGCATTCTATATTTGCAATAGGAATAACATCATCAACAGATTCATAATTAGTGAGTGTTATTTTCTCTATCTTATCTATCTTCTCTTGATCTAACTTCATTTTTATTCCTTTCCTTATGCTCGTGCATAAACATATATTTAGAATTATTTCCCATATTATTCATTAACCATTCAGTCGCAGATACTTTGCTTAAATGAGTATTTTTTACTCTATTTTCGTAATACTGATTCTCTGCTCTTTGATGTAATTCTTCCTCATTTTCATAATTACCTTCAATAAAATAGTAATCATAGTTTTTAGCAATCACATGGTCTATTCGATTAGTATCAGTAGCATATATCAATTTATTTCCATTTATTTTTAGTTTGTAGCCACATTGTGGTACATCATGATATAGTTTTATAGGTATTACTTTAAAAGTTTTATACGAATAAATTTTACCTGTTTCATAGACATCTATATTTTTCTTATTTACTCCACATTCAATTAAATCTTTTACTAACCATTCGCAACAACCAAATCTCAATGCAGGTCTTTCAATTGCTAATTTTGATATAGTTTTCTTATTAAAGTGATCTCCATGAATATGAGTTAGAAGAACTATTTCTAATCTCTTGTAATATTCATTTAATTTCTTAAATGAGACCCCACAATCAACTAAAATAGTATCTTCTATAATCATTCCATTTTCATCAGAGCCACTATTAATTATTTTATAGTTCATTTATATTAACCTGTTTTACTTCTGTAGCCTTTTCAGTTGCTTCTGCTGTTTCAGTATTTATTGCCTCTTCAGTAGGTACAGATACTATAGGTTGATTATCAACATAATCATAAGTTCCATCTTCTTTTACAACTGACATGTCTTTTGTTATAGCTTCTTGCATATCTATACTCATAATTCCCCATTTAGATATTAATTGTCTTAGCATAGTTTTAAAAGCCATACCATCGAAATCTTTACTCCAAAATGAATAATTAGTACCTTTTTTTATATCACTTGCATATGCTTGTGAATATTCAAGTGCATGCTTTTGCATTTTTTCTTTTGACCAATATAAATTTTTATAAAAACCATTTAAGTATTCAAAATAAGCCATATAGCCAATTATTGGTTTATTTTCTCTTTCAACCTCATCCTCTATAAATTCAAATTGATGTTTACCAGTAGTTTTATCTCTGCCTAAGTATTCCCCTTCTCTTACTTCTATAACATCAATGTCTTTATATTGACCACTTCTAATAGCTAGTTGTATATATCCCTTATAACCCAATTGAAATTGAGCTTTATCTTTAAATGGTACTAAATAGTACTGACCTAATTGAGGGCTTGGGCTCAAGTTAAGAGCCTCTCCAAGTAATGCTCCACTAAGAATACTTCCAGCATCACATTGCTGTAAACTAGAATTAGTAGCTACTGCACTGCTTATTGCTGCAATAAACTTAGCAGCCCTTTTTGGATCTCCCAATGTATTATTGATTAATTTTTTATAACCCTCACTTTGAATAGCTAAACTAAACTTTGGTTTACTTTGTAATTGATTATTCATTGATATATCCCTCCTTGATTAAGTAATTCTTCAATTCCTTTAATCTAGGTAAAGTAGCCTTAACTTTAAAAGTCATCTCGTATAATTCCTCTTGCTCTTCAAAGTCTTCAGTAGTTGTTTGTTTTTCAATTGGTGCAGATAACACTTCTTCTACCTTTTCAATGACTTTTTCTTCTTGTTTTTGTTCTTCTTGTACTATTTCGTAATCTTTTTGTACTTGATTTAGTATTACATATCTATCGTTTACTTCTTTGATAGCCAAAGACAAGTTTTTATTTTTTAAGTATTCAACAAGTATCTCACTGTTGTGTTCCATAGTATTTATTGTTTCAATATCTCTTTCAACATTGTCTACTTTTTCAATAATTGCATCTTTGTATTTTTTTACCAATGCTCCTTTATCAGTTAGACCATCTAAACCAATTTGCAAACTAAGTTCTTCAAAAAATAAGTAATTATCTTTGATAACTGTCTTGGAAGCTTTATATTCGTTAAAATAATCAATTGCTAATTTTTTAGCCTTTTCTTTTAAACTATCCTCCACTTCATCAATTTTAGTCTTTAATGTTAAATCTGCTTGTTGATATTTTGACTTTATTTCTGCCTCATAAGTTTTATTAAATAAATCATATGGTGCATTGATTTTTTCTTTTATATCTTTTCTTTGTCTTTCAAAATCTTTAAGTTCTGCTCCTAATTTAGTTCTTAGTTCTTTGATAGACTTTCTTGTCTCTTCACTGCAGACTAATGAATTTAAGTTTAGATCTTCAAGTCTTTTATCTAATTCTGCTCCGACTTCTTTAATTTTTTCAGTAATTTTTGGTAATTGTTCTACCACTGCTATTTGCATTTCTTCTTTCATTTTTCTTTCTACCTCACTTTTTTATTTTTTAACTATTGAAAATCTTTTAATAATTCTTCAAGCATTATTTTATCTTTGTCATCTAGTTCAACTTTTTTAACTTCTATGCTGAACCATTTAGGCTTTTTTAATTCTTTTATTTCTGCTAATGTTGGCATAAACTTTTTAGTTTTAATAGCTTCTATAACCATATTTTCATATTCTTCAGCGGTACAATCTTTTAATTCTTCATACCACAAGTTGAATATTCTGATATCCATTTTTTTGTTGTAATTTTCTTCTAACATTTCTGTTATTTCTCTAAATTGTTTTTTATTCATTTTCCCATTTCTCTCTTTCATCAGTTTTTGATTCTTTTTTATTCTTAAACTTTTCATTTTCTTTTTTTGCTAGCTCTAGTGTTGTTATTTTTTTTCTTTGCCAATCTTCTAGTATTCGGTCTATATATTTAACCGAACAAGCATTATTACAAACTGCTATCTGTGTAGCATAAACAATCAGTTCCTCTGAAATGTTATTGTCTACCCAAGATTTAATTACATCACATTCTAATGGTGCTATAGTTCTTCCGAAGTTTTTTTCTATTGTAGAAAATATATTACTAAATATTAATTCTTCTTTATTATCTAAATTATTTATATTAATATTATTATTTATATTAAGATCAGGATCAGAAACAGATACAGATACAGATGTATACCTAGGGTATGGATACCCTATCGATACCCTATACCTTTCTAATATTTTTTCTAATTCTTTTCTTAATTTTTCACTCTTAATATATTGAATTAAACTTTCTACTTTTTTTAATAATTTTTCACTTTTAGTCCAATTATATTTGTGCCAATTTTTTATAAGTATCTCTTTCGTTTCCTCCGCATAGAGTATTACTTTATGAACTTGTTCCATCCTAGTCAGTAGTTCCTCTACCTCACTTTTGTCTAGTCCGAGTTCATTTGACATCTGTCTAATTGAAACTTCATAGCAACCAATCAGATTTGTATGAGGATTAGTTAATAAATATAATAGAAAATACTTATCTTTATAAGTAAAGTTATCTACTATTTTGTTGTCTTCCCAAAATGATAATGATACATTGCGATATATTGCCATTTAATCCTCCTTTACTCAAATCTCAAAACCCTAAATTGACAAAAACCATACTTTTTGCTATAATTGTGTATGTAAAAAGTTAATTTAAACTTTTTATTTTGTAGTTTATTTATCTGCTAGTTGTGTTACCAAACTATTGCTAGCAGATACTTTTTTGTCTTGAATAGTGTTGTTTGTTATTATTGCTAATGTACCAACTACAAGTACTAAGTAAAATATTAATGCTCCACTATTCTTTTTTATAAACTTTTTCATTTACATCACCGCCTTTCTCATTTTACTTGCCTCTCTTCTAATTAAGGCAACATCTATATTCAACTTCTCTACTACTTTTCTAGTAGGAACTAATATAGGTCTAGTTTTGAAATAAAACTCATTATTTTTATCCATTTCATCGCAGATTGACTTTCTAAAATTATTTATCGCATTAGTTCCTAATGGTAATATAATTTTTAAATCTTCTGTACTTAACCAAGGCTTATTTAATACTTTTTCCTGTTCTATATAATTACTAACAGGTCTTTTTTTGTTTTTTACCATTTTATTTTCCTTTCTCGTGCTAGATTTTATAGATATTCCAGTATCTATTTTTTTATTTACTTTTTCTCACTCCTAACTTATAATAAACAATTAGAAAGTGAGGTGAATAATTTGAGTAGATTTAGTAGTCAATGGAGACAAGTGATGGTTGACTGTGATATATTCAGAAATAATGTTAAAATTGCCACATATAAAGGTATGATTAATGATAGTAAAGAATATAATTACATAAGTTTTGATCCGGATGTCAATGTTCAAGTAAATGATGATGTTTTTTGCCCTATAAAAAATAAACATTATATTATTACTGCTGTTGATATTGCTTTATTTGGCGGTAAACAGCATAGATTAGATGCATATTTTGATAATAATTTTACATCTAAACAAGCAACAACAGTTTTTAATACATATAATCCAAATAATTCAATAATTGGTTCACAACAAACTGCCACAATAAACATTTCTGATAGTTTTAATAACCTAGATAAATTAATTAATGACAATGGTGGAACTGATAAAGAAAAGCTTTTTGAATTAAAAGATGCATTAAAACAACAACTAGATTCAAATCAATTAAATAAAAGTTCTCTGTCTAAATTCAGTGACCTAATAGCCAAACATTCGTGGTTAGTATTAGCAATATCACAAATTATTGCTGCTTGGATTCAACGAGGATAATTGGTTTACCATTATCTTCCTTTTTTATTTCTAAATTTATATCACCTTTTATCACAATTAAACAATCATTATTTTCTATTCTTGAATATTCTCCTAAGAAAATAATTTTTATTTCATACTCCCTTATTTTCTCCATCTCTATCTCCTATTCCTCTTTTTCTTTTGGCATTTTGCCATAAATTGATTCAAAAAAATAAGTGGTTTCAACATCATAAATATTTAGCATTTTTAGTAAAGTACCTATTTCTATACAAGATGGATTGATTTCATATTTTCTTAATGTTTCTCTATGAACTCCAATCTTTTCTGCCATTTCTTCAAGTGAGTAACCTTTTTCGGCTCGTAATCCTTTTAATTTTGCTGAAATGTTTTTATTTATTTCTTCCATGCTTACCTCCTTACAAAAACATTATACTATGGCAATTTGCCAATGTCAACACTTTTTTGGCATTTTGTCAAAAAAATATTGTATTTTGCTTATTTTTATTATATAATTGTATTGGAAAGGAGTAAAAGTATGAAAGATAATAAAAATTACACTAATATTAATGTTAAGTATCTAAGAGAAAAAAAAGGAATATCGCAAACTAAATTAGCAAAGGATTTAAATATTGATACTTCAACATTAGCAAAATGGGAAAATAACACAAGACAAATCACATTAGAATGGGCTATAAAATTAGCAAATTATTTTGATATGGATGTTGGCAATTTTATTTCTGTTAATCAAATTAATAATACTTCTTCCAGAATAAATAATGATGAGGAATACAAAAGAATATTAAGAGAAAAAGGATTAATGGATGAAAATGAAAATATAGATGAAGAAAGTTTAAACAAATTATTAAAAATAGCAGATATGATAGATGGAATAAATAAAAAAGAGAACTAATAATAGTCCCCAATGATAACAAAATATAAAAATAAGTTTATATTTCTAGTTTCTAATATTTTAATAAACTCATCATAACTCATACTACACCTCTTCCTGATAAATATAGATATTAACAGACTAACCGCGATAATACAAGGTAATGGCCTTGAAATGACAACTTTTGACCTTTAAATAAAGTTTTGGTAATATTTTCCAATTATAAAAAGTTAATTTAAAATATATTTAATATTTGATATACTTATAATTGGGAGTAGTAAAAAATGGAAGTAGTAGTAATCGAAGATGAGATATTTTGGAAAAACAAAATAAAACAAATATTAGAAAATAATAATAAGGAAGATAAATTTTTATATTTCAACAAATATGATGAGGATTTAAATGAAGTCATAAATAATAAAAACTTAAAGATATATTTATTAGATATTGAATTAAAAAACTCTAGTATTGATGGAATTGACATTGCAAGTGAAATAAGAGAAAAAGATTGGAAAAGTATCATTGTGTTTTTTTCCGCTTACAATGAAAAAGAAAGCATAATATCATTAAGGCTAAATGTACTTACTTATGTTTCAAAGAGTGATAACTTTGAAACTGAGTTAGTAGAAACATTTAATTCAGCCAAAGACATATTACTAGAAAACAACACAATAAAAGTTAATATTAATGGTAATGAAATTAATCTTTATGTTAATGATATCTTATACATAATAAAAGAAAAAAACTCTAAGTACTGTTTAATAAATACCACTAGTGGAATGTTAAGAACAAGAAGTTCATTATCAGAGCTTAAAAAGAAAACAAATTTTAGGCAAGAAAAAAAGCATTTGCTAATTAATTCAAATAATATTAAGTATTCATTGACTGACAAAATTATCTTTAAAAATGATATATTTTTATTAAAATAAATATATTAGAAAGGAGGAAATATATCATGGCAAGTTTTTGTGGCAATTGTGGAAAAAAAGTTAGTGAGGACAAAAACTTTTGTGACAATTGCGGAAAGAAGTTAAAAGATGATGATAATAAAAACGATGGTAACAAAAAAATATGTAGTTTTTGCAAATCAAAAATAGATGCAGATGCCAAAGTATGTCCAGTATGTAAGAAGCAGCTATCCATGTCTTGGGCAGAATGGATATTAGGAATAATATTAGGTATTATAATTATAGACATAATATATAGATTATTTGCAAGATAAAAAAAGACTAGAACTGCTGGAACAGTCTAGTCAAAACACATAAAATAATCAAAATCTAGCACGATCAGGATTTTTTCTATGCAATACAATTATAGCATAGAAACAATTCTATTTCAATAATAAAATGAGAGGAAAGTGATTTTTATGCCAGTATATAAATCAAAAACAGAAAAAACGAAAGATAATAGGATATGGTACTTTAAATGCAATTATAAAGATATCTATGGAAATATAAAGCCAAAGAAAAGTAAAAAGTTTTCTACTAAAGAAGAGGCAATTAAGGAAGAAGCAAAATTTTTACTATCAGCCGGAGGGGAAAGTAAGAGCAATAAAATAACATTTAACAATGTTTATGAAGAATATATGTTAAAATTAAGCAACGAAGTAAGACCACAAACATTAAAGAAAGATAAAAATTATTATAAGCATATAGGACCATACTTAGGAAAAATTGTAATTGATAAACTAACATTAGAGCAAGCAAAAAAATGGCAATATGAAATGAATAAAAAAGAACTTAAATGCTCATATAAAAATAAAATATTCGATTTTATTAAAACTCTAATCAAATATGCAAATACCTACTATAATGTTAATAGCAATGTATTAAATTTACTTGGAAAATTTAAAGATATAAATGAAAAAAAAGAAGAAATGTTGTTTTTTACCAAAGATGAATACAAAAAATTTAGTTCTGTTATAGATGAACTTTTATGGACAACTGTATTTAATACATTATTTTATTGTGGAATAAGACAAGGAGAATTGCAAGCTCTAACTTGGAATGATATTGATTTTAAAAAAAATACAATTAATATTAATAAAACATTAACAACAAAACTAAAAGGAGAAAAATATACTATATTTCCTCCCAAAACAAAATCAAGTTATAGAACTATTCCAATAGTAAAAGAATTAAAACAGAATCTAATTGAATTATATAATACATATTCTGTTTTAGATGGCTTTAATAAAAATTGGTTTGTTTTTGGTGGTATCAAGCCATTATCAGAAACAACAATTCAAAATCGAAAAAATAAATATTGCGAATTAGCAAAAGTAAAAAGAATTAGAATACACGATTTCAGACATAGTTGTGCCAGTTTGCTGATATCAAAAAATGCAGATCCTGTATTAGTGGCTAAATACTTAGGGCATTCTGATGTTAGTATGACTCTAAACAGATATTCACATATGTATAAATCAAAATTAGATGAAATAATAAAATTAATAGAAAATTAATAATATTTTACTAAAAATGTGTACCTAAAATGTACCTAATCGAAATTTGCAAATAAAAAAACCTTATAAAATAAGGAATTGTACACTCTATGGTGGCTCCAGCGGGAATTGAACCAGCGACACAAGGATTTTCAGTCCTCTGCTCTACCGACTGAGCTATGAAGCC